>CAZDMM010000164.1:0-11643 GCA_964505845.1 uncultured Caldilineaceae bacterium | reverse complement strand
AGTGAGCCAGGTCGGGGTCAAGTTGCAGGGCCAATTGGATGGTCTTCTCCATTGACTCTTCCGTTTCCCCCGGCATACCAAAGATAAAGAAACCCATCGTTTGCAGTTTAGCGGCTTTTGACCACTTGAAAGCCTGGCGCACCATCTCCACCGTTTGGCCTTTTTTGATGACGTGGCGCAGCATCCAATCGTCGCCGTTTTCCACCCCAAAGCCGACCCGCTTGCAGCCGGCCTGCTTCATCAACTGGAACAGTTCAGCGTCGGTGTTGTTGACCTTCATGCCGTGAATCGTCACCCAGGGCACGTGGTTGAGTTTGGCCTTAATCAGCGCTTGGCACAACTCTTTGGCCCGCGTTTTATCCAGGTTCCAAATGTCGTCGGTGATGCCGATTTCCGTCGCCCCCAAATCTTTGACCAGCCAACTCCACTCGGCGATGACGTTGTCCACGCTGCGGCCACGCCAGGTATCGCCGGTGATGGGCTTGGAGCAGTAGGTGCATTTGTAGGGACAGCCCCGCGAGGTGACAATGGTAAAAGCGCGGGCGTTCATATCCAGCCCATCGGTCAGCGGGTTGAGGTTGGTATAGCGATCAATTTTGAACAACTGAAAGGCCGGAAAGGGAATGGCGTCAAGGTCATCCGGCAGCGGGCGGTCGAGGTTGTGCATGATTTTTCCCTCTAAGTTCCGCCACGACAAGCCCAGAATATTACCCCAGCCGTCTACCGGGTCAAAAAAACGTGGAGTTGTGGGTTTAACGTTTAACGTTGAACGTTCAACGTTAATACTTGACATTTGACACTTGACACCTGACACTTCTTTTTCGAGCGTCCGCATAATCTCAATAATCGTGTACTCCCCTTCGCCGCGCACCACCAGGTCAACCTGGGGTTTCTGCATGGACTCGTGGGGCATGAGGGTCAAGTGCGGCCCGCCGAGGATAGTGATAGCGCCGTGCCGTTTGGCAATGGCCGCCGCTTCCCAGGCCTGGGTGATGAGCGGCGTCGGCGCGGAGAGGCAGACCACCTCAAAGGGGTCACGGGCCAATTTTTCCTCAAAGGTTTCGCGGTCAGCCTCAACCGAGGCGTCCCAAATTTCACATTCGTAACCGTGCGCCAGCAACGAGCCGGCCAGGTAGCCCAGGCCCATATGCACGTGTTTGCGGCTGTTCCACACTTCCGATTCCGGGCTGGCTAATAGAACTCTCATATATTCTCCATTTTAGTCATCTCAAAGGTAGCAACAACTGGGTTATGGTCGCTCAGAGTTTCCCATCCTTGTGAAACAACTTCGCATGACTCCAAACGATGACTCCAAGCTGTTGGGGCGAAGATGCCATCACAGTGATAGGGGGTAGTTTTGTTGCTGCCCCAGCGCAAGGTTTGAGCCAAAGGTTGATCCGGGTTGGCTGTTTGCCAACAACTTTTTAAGCCAAATTCACAACTCAAACGGGTCAGGGTTGCTTCATCCGCTTTACCCGTCTTTCTTGCTTCGCTATGATGCCGAAAACTGGCCGTAATATTAAAATCTCCTCCAATAATCAAGTCAGCCTCACCGGGTAATTTGGCAATCTCGTCAAGGATGCGGCTCATCTCTTTGATATAACTGCTGCCTTTTTTGGTGGGAACATGGGCACTGAACACTCGCAACGGACGCCGCGAAGCCAGATTATTTATTTCCGCGCCAACTACCCAGCCCTCAAATCCTGGCAATTTGAGTGGTTTAACTTCCCCAGCCTTGATGAACAAGGCGCTGCCCCAGCGGTGATTGGCAGGCTGCCACACAAATCTATCTTGATTAATTTGATAATGCTCCGGCACTTCCAGCTTGGGGTTGCGGGTTTCCTGCGCAAAAACGATATCGGGAACAAAATCCGTCAGTAATTTTGACCACTGATTTTGCTCTCCTCTTTTGCCGCCGGCGCGAAAATTGTAAGCGACAAGTCGCATGGGCACATTCAAGACCTTACGCCGCTCGTTCGGCGATAAAATCGCCGAACTATAGAACTGCGCCCGATTAATCGGGCTAAAGTCGGGTTCACCCGCGCTGCCGCAGGTGTAGCCCTGGCATTCATGCCGGGGCGGGCAAGGCAGGCGAAACAATTTTCCAACGCTCTCGAAATCTAAATTACCTGTGCGCTCTCCACCGCTTGACGCAGTTCAGTCTTCTCTTTCTTGGGAAAGAGGGTATTGAAGGCCACTTTGAAGGTGCGCCGCCAATTCATCCAGAAATCCTTACGGCTCAACGTCATCGCCACTCGGTGGGGGCGCAGGTAAAAGCGGCGATAGGCCTCTTTCCATTTGCGCTCGACCATCTCGGCGGTCATGTCGCCCAACTCATAGCGGGCGCGGCCATCAAAAAAGACGTAATCTTCCCAGTCATCCAGCAACAGGCGGCCCTGCCGTTTGGCAATCTCGTACACCTTGGTGCCGGGGTAAGGCGTCATCATAGAGAAGTTGGCGATGAGCGGGTCAACCTCACAGGCAAATTTGATGGTCTTTTCCATGGACTCTTCCGTTTCACCGGGTAGACCGATGATGAAGAAACCAATCGTTTCCAGGTTGACGGCTTTGGCGTTTTTAAACGCCTGGCGGATGGTGTCGTGGTCAATCTTTTTGTCAATAGAGAGCAGCACGTCAGGGTCGCCGCTTTCCACGCCAAAGGCCACCCGTTTGAGGCCGGCCTGCTTCAACTTGCCCAACAACTCTTGGGTGGCCAGGTTGGCCCGGATGCCGTTGACAAAAATCCAGGGGATATAATTGACCTTGTGCTCGATGATCAAGTTTGCCATTTTCTCCAGGCGGTCCACCTGGATGTTGGCCGAGTCATCCAGCACCCCGATTTCCTGCGCTCCCAAATCATAGGCCAGGTGCTGCCACTCGCGCAGCACATTTTCCGGGCTGCGGGCGCGCCACTTGATGGGCATGATGCTCTGCGAGCAGAAGGTGCAGCGGTAAGGACAGCCCCGCGAGGTCATCACCGAGAAGGATTTGGAGCCGTCAATGGCATCGGTGGCCGGCTGCAGGTTGGTGTAGCGCTCCATTTTAAAGAAGTGATAGGCCGGGAAGGGCAGGGTGTCGAGATCGGCGATGGCCGGATGATCCGGGTTGTGGCGCTCCTGGCCGTCAATAGTGTAGTACGAGATGCCCAGCAGCGAGTCGAGCAGGCCGTTGTGCGGGTCAAGCAAATGATGAGCCATAAAGTTGGGGTTACCCTTTTTGGCCCGCTCAATAATTTCACATATCTTAACCCACACCGCTTCGCCTTCGCCGCGCACCACCACATCCACTTCCGGGCGGCGGCTGCTTTCGGCGGGCAGCACTGACACGTGCGGGCCGCCTAGCACGGTGGGAATGTCAGCAATAGATTTGACCGCCTGGGCCGTGCGCCAGGCCGATTTTACCTGGGGCGTGTTGGCCGTAATGCCGACAATATCAGGCCGGAAGCGGCGCACCGCCTCGGTAATCGGCTCATCTTCCACGTCGGCATCAAAGACCATCACCTCGTCGCCACGCTGCTCCGAGACCGCCGCCAAATACGCCAGGCCCAAATGAGGGGTGGTGCGGGTGTCAATGGGTAGGTGGAAACGGGGGTTAACAATCATGACACGCATAGTTTTTGCCTCCTAAAAGGACAGATAACTTTTATAATTAACACTTTAGCTGTTCCAACAATCCGTAAATATCGCCGAGAACCCACACCTCGGCAATTTTGTCGTTTTTAATAGTGAATACGGCTGCGCCCGCATATTGGATTCGTTTGCCGGTGGGTTTGACGCCAAACAAATCTCCCTGATGTGTGCCGGTGTATCGGAGTCGAGCAAAAGTTTTGTGGCCTTCGGTGATTGTCTCAATGACCTCGTTGTAAAAGTCGGGAAAGGCCGCCCGAATAAAATCTACGTAGTCACCCAACTCGGTGAAGCCTTTTTTAGTTTGTCCCAACGACCCTCGAAAAATGATACCTTCATCCAAAATTTCTGGAAACACACTTTTGTCAAACTTGTTCCACATCTCATTATAAAATTTGTCAATCAGTTCCAGGTTTGGAGAGCGCATAACCTTTTTAGCATCTTCATTAAGCCGGGCCGCCACTTCTCGACCCTGCTCTGTCAGAGAGTAGGTGGCGACCGGGAATTTTTGGTTGCTGCTGATAAGCCCCTGTAGGGCGTCAACCACTCGCTTCTGAACGGTTTCTGGCGGGCCGGCCAGCGGGTGAAGTTGAAAGAGTTTGTTTCCGTCCAGGTGGCGGTGGGATTTTAAGGCAGAGCCGGCCAGCAGAGCGAGGAGAATTTTGGCTTGAGGTTTGGACGGTTTGCCCATTGTTTGAATGGAAGGTTGGAAGGATGGAGGGCTGCAAATCTAGCTTCTCCAATCCTCCAGCCTTCTAACCCTCCAATCTTCCATTTTCTACCCCAAATTATGCACATGCTGCTGCAGCTTCCGCTGCGAGATTTTGGTGTACTTGTCGGGGATGATTTGCTGCATTTCCTCTTCACTGAGGCGGATTCGCAAAATATCCAGGGCGTCTTCCGGCGATTGGCCGTAAGCCAGCTTTTGCTTGCCGTTTTTCATTTCAAAGAGAAACATGTAGTGAGGGTTGCTAAAACTACTCATGCTTTCACCAACGCTTCCGCATACACCCCGGAACGGTGCCGGGCAATCTGGTCCAGCCCTTGATTAATTTCCTTATCAAACTTGCCGGCCAGCAGCTCCCGGTAAAACTGGTAATCCACCCCTTTTACCTTTTCATCGCCGGGATAGCGATGGTAATTTTCTTTTGACATCAGGCTCTTGCCTTCGGCGATGAGTTGGTAGCCCAGGGCCGAGCCGGGATACGGGGCATAATAAGAAATTGAAGGGCAAACATAGCGCATGGATTTCAGCATGCGGATAGTCTTGAAGGCGTCATCCGGGGTTTCACCGGGAATGCCCAGCATAATATTGGCCCAAAACATGGGCGGCTGTTTGCCCTGACCTTTGAACTCATCGCCCAGCTTGTTGAGCAGTTCAATGGCAAAGTAGTTGTCCTCTTCGGTACACTCTTTGTTCAGCAGCCGCAAAATCCGGTCGCTGCCCGATTCAAAGCCGATGGAGATGGTGTTCCAGTTGGTCTCTCGCACCAACGCCTCAAACAAATCCGGCCATTGACGCACCGTATCGGAGCGACCGGCGGCCCAATAAGGCCACACTTTGTTAGCTTTACGAGGATATTTGTCAATCCACTCCTTCAGCCAAGTGGGATTCTGAAAAAACATAGAATCGTGGATGACCACCGAGCCGACACCGTATTTCTTATCCAGGTAGTTAAGTTCGTCAATGACCGCCTCCACCGGTTTGCGGCCCATGTTAGGGATGTAGGAATTTTCATTGCAAAAGACACACTGCCACGGGCAGACGCGGTTGGTAAGCATGGTCGCCACCGGGGCCGGTCCCCAGCCGCACTCCGGTTCCAGGGGCCAGTTAAACTTTTTAGCGATGCGACGATGCGGTTTGGGCCAGAGCGTCCGGTCAATCATGGGCCACTCAGCCATAGATTTAGCCCCCACCCCAACGATGATCCGTGGAAACGAGAGCGGATCTTTGACCAGGTCAACAATAATATTTTCACCCGGCCCCTGGCAAATCCGGTCAAACTCTTTGATTTCGGCCATCTCATCCACAGCAACGGTGGCATGCATGCCGCCGGTTAGAATCAAGCCGTTGGGGTTTACTTCCTTAAAAAGTTGGGCCGATTTGCGCGCTACCGGAAAGGTGTAACTGCGCACATTCATGATTAAGGTTTCATACCCGGTGAGTTGCTTTTGTAACTCAGGCCACGAGGTTACGGCGCGGGTTGAGCGCAGGTCTGTTTCAAGGCCGTTTTGATGCAAAATGGTGCGCAGCAGGCCCAGGCCGTGATCTTGCCACTGCTCGTGCGGGCCGTTAGGCTTGACCAGATCACCCAAATCACCCAGGTCTAACCACAGGATTTTTGACTTTTTACGCTGTGGCCAAAATTTGAACATGTAGGTATCTCCACCGAGAAATCATCTTCCGGGAAGCTGACAGCTTCCCGGAAGATCAATGTATACCACCGAATTTTTATAAACAGTTTTATAATAATTCGCATTTTACCGCATTACGCAAAGCAAAGCAAAAATAGGAGGGATGGAAGGGTGGCGGGTGGGAAGAATGGAAGAGTGGAACCAAATAAATCTACCAGCCTTCCATTCTTCCACTCTTCCAGCCATCCATATCTCATCCAAAAACCAAACTACTATAATCCAGATTCGCCCCGGCGACAACCGGGGATAAGCTTAACTCGCCTCCGCTATTTTGCGGATAATGATCTGCCAAATTAGAGCAGAATAGGCAGAATTAAAGAATCTTTATTCCTCATTCTATAAATTCTGCTCTTTCTGGATTACATAAACCAAATCTTCCTAATGTTTATCAGTTCTCACCGCGCAATGGCTGGCGACCCGCAAAACCAGCATCAATCTCATGCCAAAAAGCAATCTCCGGCTCGTTGTACTGCCAGCACAGATAGACCGTCCGGCCGTCACGCAGAGAAGGAAAGTCAACCAAACCCTGTTCCAATCCTTTTAATTCACAGCCCAAGCCTTGCAGTTCCTGCAAGGCTTTTTCAAAACTCAAGAAAAGTTCCAAAAGGTCACCGGCTTTGCGGCTGCCGCCGTTGCCGGTTGCTTTTTCTAACACCGGCCACACGTCGGGGCGCAAGGCCATTGCTTCTTTACGAATAGCCAACATGGTTTCCATCAAGGTTCGCACGCGAGGGAGGAGCGCGTTAGCCTCGGCCACAGTGAAGAGTTTAGTCATAGGTTACACCTGGAAGAGAAAAAAACTGAGGGAACCGAAGGAACCGGTCTTGTTTCTCAGTTCCCTTAATTCCCTCAGTTCCTTTGGTCTGTAAAAAAAATCGCCCTCACCAACTACAAAAGTTAGGTGAGAGCGATAAAACTACCAACAACTTAGTGACTGCAAGGCGTACCTTGCTCGCCGGCGGCGGTGCGGAAGGAACTGCCACAGGCACAGGATTGGACGGCATTCGGATTTTCAATGCGGAAGCCGCCTCCCATCAGGCTGTCAATATAATCAATTTCAGCCCCATCGAGGTACTGGATGCTGCCCATATCTACCACCACTTTTACGCCATTCGCATCAAATTCCTGGTCGCCAAATTCGGCCCCTTCGGCAAAGGTCATGCCATAGGATAGGCCAGAGCAGCCGCCCCCGGAAACAAAAACACGCAAAGCATGCTGGGTAAGCCCTTTTTCGGTCATAATGTGCTGTAGTTTGTCAGCCGCAGCCGGGGTTAAGGTAATCATTCGTAAATCGCCTCCTTTAATAAGTCTGAGTGTTCAACTCAAGATGAAGATATGGCTATTCTACTTAGTCACGATGACTTTGTCAATATTTATAACAAACTTTATAAAAATTCCTCTACCTTCCCCTGGGTGACTGGCACTTTTCTTCTCTGGCCAGGTTGTAAAAATCTGCAAAATATCTTGCTAATCAAGTGCCAGTCACCGGAGCCGGTGTGTTTCCAGCTAAAATTCAATTTTTGAATCTCTATTGACATGCCTCTGGGTTCAGATTATAATTATGTTGATTTCCCTGTTCAATCTTTATCAAGCAATCCAGCTTAGTCAGAGCGAGCCAGGTATGAGCAATCTCCCCCAGGTTTATGGCAAGTACGAGCTTCTGTTTACACCCCGCTTAATCCCCCGTTTGCGCAATTTACGTGGCGAAGAATGGGCCCAGTTGATTGACAACCTGGCCCCCCTGCCCGAAACCCACCCTGATGTGCTGGCCTTTGCCCTGATGATGATTCAATTGGGTCTGTGTCTTACCTGCGAAATGGACAGCTACCGCGCCCAACGAGGCTGCGCCGTCTGCGCCCAACAGACGATTATCAGCTTCAAAGGCAGCGAAAAGCAGCTTCTCAAACGGTATGAAAATGCCCGCCAGCAGTTCTATGAACACTTGGAGAAACCAGAGCTAAGAAGAGCGGCCTAAAAGTCATCCCGCTCAACATTTTGTTTGGCCCGTCTAGCTATTTCTTGGTATAATGGGCCTCAATTGATTCACTCAAATCCTCCCATTCTTAAAAATTACCACCAAGACCCTGAGTCACAAAGGTTTTTATGGTTATTTCTTCATGTCTTTGTCCCCACGCCTTTGGCGGCCGGGACGCCCATCCCCAGGACACCCGGAAGGGGTGTGACTTTGTGGTCATCCAGCCGAGGAACCCATGCTGACCCTTATTGAAAAGATTGTATTTGCCCTGGCCGTTATAGCCTCTCTCTATCTGACTTACCATACTTTCAACCGCATGATCCACATTGTCCGGCGCGGGCCAGGCCAGCTCAATTTTGACCACTTACCCCAGCGTTTGATGGCCGGTTTCATGGCTCTCATCAGCCAGGGCCGCATCATCCGCCACCGCCCGCTCACCTCGGTGATGCACTACCTGATTGCCTGGGGCTTTATCTTTTATGGCCTGGTCAACGTGGTGGACGTGCTGGAAGGTTATCTCCCCGGCTTTCGTTTTTTGGGCGACACCCCGCTGGGCGGCCTGTACCGCCTGCTGGCCGATCTTTTCAGCGTGGGGGTTTTGGTGGGGATGAGCTACTTTCTCATTCGGCGCTTTGTGGTCAAAACGCCCGCCCTCACCTACCGCGACAACATCAAGCTCCATCCTAAAGTGTTGGCCGGCATCCCCCGCGACTCACTCATCGTCGGCGCCTTTATCTGGTCTCACGTTGGCTTCCGCTTTGTGGGGGCCTCATTTTTGGCCGCGCACGAAGGCGGCGATGCCTGGCAGCCCTTTGCCAGCGCCGTCGCCGCTTTGTGGGCCAGACTCACGCCGGGCGCGCAAATCATTGGCTGGCATGTAAGCTGGTGGATAGCCCTGGGCCTGATTCTGGCCTTTTTACCCTACTTTCCCTATACCAAGCACGCTCACCTGTTTGTCGGCCCCTTCAATTTTATGACCCGCCCGCCGCGCCGCGCCCTGGGCGCGCTGGAGCCGATTGACTTCACCAATGAAAGCATCGAGCAGTTTGGCGTGGCCAGGCTAACCGACCTGCCCCAAACCCAACTGGTAGACGCCTTTGCCTGCATCATGTGCAACCGCTGCCAGGAAGCCTGCCCGGCCTATGCCACCGGCAAGGAGTTGTCGCCCTCGGCCCTGGAAGTCAACAAGCGCTACTATATTTGGGATAACTTTAACGCCCTGGCCACCGGTCAGGAAGACCCGCTGACCATGCTGGAATACGCCATCAGCGAGAGCGCGATGTGGGCCTGCACCACGTGTGGCGCCTGCGTCGAAGTTTGCCCGGTGGGCAACGAGCCGATGTTTGATATTATAGCCCTGCGCCGCGACCAGGTGTTGATGAACAGCGCCTTCCCATCCCAACTTAAGGGGGCCTTTACCGGCATGGAGCGCAACGCCAACCCCTGGCAAATGTCGGCCGGCCGCCTGGAATGGGCCAAGCCGTTACCTTTTAAAGTGCCGACGGTGGAAGAAAACCCTGATTTTGAGATGCTGTACTGGGTGGGCTGCGCCGGGGCTTTTGACCCCAACGCCCAGGCCACCGCCCGCGCTATTGCTACCGTGCTGCACCACGCCGGGGTCAATTTTGCGGTGCTGGGCAACAACGAAAGCTGCACCGGCGATGTGGCCCGCCGCGCCGGCAACGAGTATCTGTTCTTTGAGATGGCCCAGGCCAATATCGAGCTACTCAACTCCGTGGGGGCAGACCAGAAACAGATCGTCACCGGCTGCCCCCACTGCCTGCACACCCTGGGCAAAGAGTACGCCGATTTTGGCGGCAACTACACCGTGCTGCACCACACCCAACTCATCAGCCAATTGATTGGGGCGGGCAAACTCAAGATGCCCCCCCTTAAAGGGGAGGGTGAGGGGGGGGTTACCTTCCACGACCCCTGCTACCTGGGGCGTCACAACGGCATCTACGACTCCCCCCGCCAGGCGCTGGCCCAGGCCGGGCTGACCCTGCTGGAGATGAGCCGCACTAAAAGTAACTCCTTCTGCTGCGGCGCGGGCGGGGCGCAGATGTGGAAAGAAGAGGAGCATGGCCGCGAGGCCGTCAACGCCAATCGCTACGCCGAAGCCAGAGCCACCGGCGCGGCCACCGTCGCGGTCGGCTGCCCCTTCTGCGCCCGCATGCTCAACGACGCCAACACCCAGGCCGGCGCACCGATGCAGGTTAAAGATGTGGCGGAACTGGTAGCCGAGGCGATCAACGCCTAGTGGATTTTGAAATGCAGAATCGGTTATAACCTGGAAGATTGGAAGGTCGGAGAACCGGATAAAGAGACTGCCCCCTTCCAGCCTCCAGACGGGTGCGTCCCAAATTTATGGTAACGCAGGACAAGTTGCCAACTTGTCCCCATACCGCAAGGGCGCTTTGCGCGCCTTTGGCGTCCTATGGACAGAACCGCCTAAAATTTGGGACAGACCCCCTCCAGACCGCCAAACACATTGCCGAATTTGGTCGTCAGACTTCATCAGGCATGGAACAACAATATTGTAATGACCTGGAAAGCAGTTATACCAAAGTAGCCGAGGCATACGTCGAGCGCATTTTTGACGAGCTAAAGGACAAACCGCTGGACCGCCAACTGCTGGATACATTTTCCCGGCGGGTAGCAGGCTTGGGGCCGGCCTGCGACCTGGGCTGCGGGCCGGGCCAGGTGGCCCGCTATTTGCGCAACCGCGGCCTGGAGGTATGCGGAGTTGACCTATCGCCGGGGATGGTAGCGCAGGCCAGGCAGTTAAACCCGGGTATTGAATTCATCCAGGGCAATATGCTGGCCCTGGATGTGGCCGCAGAAAGCTGGGGTGGCATCGCGGCCTTCTATTCCATCATCCACATTCCTCGCGAGCAGGTGGTTGAGGCCCTACGGGAACTCAAGCGGGTGTTGAAACCCGGCGGCTGGCTGCTGCTCGCTTTCCACATCGGCCAGGAGATTATTCACCTGGAGGAGTGGTGGGGCCAGCAGGTCTCCCTGGATTTTCTATTCTTCACCCCCACCGAAATGGAAAGCTACTTAAAAACGGCCGGCTTCAACCTTGAAGAAACCATCGAGCGAGAACCTTATCCAGAGGTGGAACACCCCAGCCGCCGTGCTTATATTTTTGCTACCAAACCATCTCTTTAAATGAAGGCCAACTCAGCCCTGCACAACCCTCATTTGGAGGGCGACTCTTTTTTCTGGCCGGCCGGGCCGGTGGGGGTGCTGCTCTTGCATGGTTACACCGCCACCACCGCCGAAGTCCGTTTATTAGCCCGCTCTCTATACGAAAACAACTATACGGTCGCCGGGCCGCTGCTGCCGGGGCACGGCGACTCCCCGGATACGCTGAATCGCTGCCGCTGGCCGGATTGGGTCAAGGCGGTGCAGAGCAGCTACAGCCACCTGGCCGCCCAATGCCGGCGCGTGTTTGTGGGTGGGGAATCCATGGGGGCGCTGTTGGCTTTATATTTAGCCAGCGAACAGCCGGACATCGCCGGTATTTTAACCTACGCCCCGGCCCTGCAAGTTTCCCGCCTGACGACGGTGCGCGCCACAGGGTCCACCACACCGGCAGCGTTCCGAGCGCCAGTCCGACTAGGG
>CAZDMM010000163.1:0-11667 GCA_964505845.1 uncultured Caldilineaceae bacterium | reverse complement strand
ACCATTTTGGCAATGGCCTCATCCGGCGAGCCGTACTCCTCTGGATTGCTCAAGCAGCAGTGGGCGTAATTCTCCACCAGCAGCAAGGAAATCTGGTAGGCCGCGCCGCGAATGGCCGATAATTGGGTCAGGACTTCCTGGCAGTCACGCCCTTCTTCCAGCATGCGGCGCACGCCGCGCACCTGGCCTTCCAGCCGCTGCAGCCGTTTGTCTACATTTTCATTTAATTCGGTGGGTAAATTAGTAGTCATAAGGCTACCCTTGAATAGAAGAGATTAGAGATTGGAGATTGAATCTCTAATCTCCAATCTCCTCTTGCAGCGAGTCTACTTGCGCCAAAATGCGGCTGGAATTGGGCAAACCTACCTCACCATAAACCAACTGGCCTTGCCCATCCAGCACAATCCGGGTGGGAGTGGCGCGCACGCCGTAACGCCGCGCCGCCTCTCGACCGACGCTGCTCAAAATATCCAAACGAATCACCCCGGCCTGGCCGGCTAACTCTTTTTCTCACCCATCCCCGACGGGTTTAGCCAACAGGCAGGTACTTCAGAAGTTGGAGTAAAACTCTATGACGGTAGGTTGTCCGCTCCCCACGGCCTTATCAAGAGCCTGGAGCGAGTCCATACCGGGGGTGGGATTGTTTTTGAGCAAAAAGAAGGCCAGCCCCACCCCCGCCAGCACCGCCAACAACGACCAATTTACACGCAGCCAGCGGATGAAAGGGGTCATTAGTTGGTGAGCAGTTTATCAACCCGCTGCTGGATAAAAGGCTTGGGGGCCGCGCCGACCATACGATCAACCAGTTCCCCATTTTTAACAAACAACATAGTCGGAATGCCCTGCACGCCGTACTTCATCGCCCACTGCGGATTCTCATCGGTGTTAACTTTAGCCACCACCAGCTTGTCGCCATACTCCTTGGCCAGTTCATCCAAAATGGGGGCAACCATGCGGCACGGGCCGCACCACGGCGCCCAAAAGTCAACCACTACCGGCGTGGTAGATTTGAGTACTTTGTCCTGAAATTCGGCATCAGAAACGTGGATTGGTTTAGACATGAAATAGATTCTCCTTTTGATTAATTACGGCTCGATACAGATACCCGGTAGGGGTATCTACACCGACCATTATAAAGATTTGAAACGATGCTGTCAAATTTGATGGTAACTATTTTCACAGACATCTGTGGTTTAGACGAGTCGCGCCAGAATATTCTTACCACCTTCTTAGCCAAATTCAGACATAGGGATGCCAAGCTACCCGGCATAGGGATGCCGAGCTACCATGATCCACTAAAACTAAATTGACAGTCTGCGCTACTCACAGTAAAGTAGCGGGTATCAAATTTACCATCGGTTATTAACCATGCCTATTCGCTTGCTTGCTTTAGATTTAGACGGCACCATCCTGGTAGACCTGCACACCATCACCCCTCGCACCCAGGCGGCAATTCGGGCGGCGGTGGCGCGGGGTGTGCATGTTGCCATTGCCACGGGCCGAGTTTACGATGTGACCCACAAATTTGTAGAACTGCTGGGCTTAAACACGCCCACTATCTGCTCTCAAGGCGCTATGATTTACAACGGGCACACCGGCCAGGTGATCCATCACGTAGACATGCCGATCCCTCTGGCAGAAAAGCTGGTTGACCTGGCCCGCCGGCATCATTTGGCCCTTAATTTAAACGTGAACGGCCATTTTTACACCGAATCCCTGTCGCCCCTGAGCCAGGAGATATTGGTAGGTTCTGGCGCTACCGTGCTGGAAGTAGCCAATCTCAAAGAGGCCATGACCATTCCGCCCCTCAAAGGGGTGATCGTGCTGCCGGCCGCCGAGCTTGGGGCTGCCCTGAGCGCCTTGCAGCGCGGGCTGGGGGCTGAGCTGAGCGTGGTGCGCTCCTCCGATGTCTTGATTGAGGTTTTCCCGGCCAACGTCTCCAAAGGGCATGCTCTGGCGGCGCTGGCCCAACATCTGGGGATTCCGCAGCGCCAGGTCATGGCTATCGGCGACCACGATAACGATGTTGAAATGCTGGCCTGGGCCGGCCTGGGGGTAGCGATGGGCAACGCCAGCCAGCCGGCCAAAGCGGCGGCCAAAGTCATCGCCCCGCCGATTAGCGAGGACGGGGCCGCCTGGGCCATCGAGAGATTTATTTTGCAGGGTGACACAGTTGCAGAGTAGTAACTCTTTGGCAACCTCGCAATTCTGCTACCTGCTACCTTGTAACCTGCTACAAAGGTATTTGATTTATCATGACCGACATTCTGCCCGCCGCTTCTCCTAAAGCCATGAAACTGGCCCGCCGGCTGCTGCGCGAAGGCGAGGTGATCGCCTTTCCTACCGACGAGGGTTACTGCCTGGGAGCCAACCCCTTTGAACGCTTCGCGGTGCGCCAGCTTTTTGCCCTGGCCGAGCGTCCAGCCGAGCAAGAACTGCTGGTTTTCATTTATCAACCTGATGATTTGACCCACGTGGCGCAGCAGATACCCAACGCCGCCTGGCCCATGCTGCACCACTTTTGGCCCGGCCCGTTGACCGTGCTGCTGCCCAAAAACAGCCAGGTGAGCGGAAGCCACAACTTAGTCGCCGTCCGCAGCCCCGACCACCCGGTGAGCCTGCAATTGGTGGTTGAATTTGGCCGCCCGCTGGCAGTAGTCAGCGCTCACCGGCCCGGCCAACCCACGCCGACCACGGCCCAACAGGTCGCCGCCCACCTGCTCAGGCGCATCCCCCTGGTGCTAGATGGCGGCCCCAGCCCGGCCGACCGGCTCTCCACCCTGGTGAATTTAAGCCTCACCCCGCCGCGCTTGCGGCGAGAAGGGGCGATCACCCTGGAGATACTCCAACGGTTTTTGCCAACACTATCCCGCAAGGATGAAGGATGAACGATCCTGCTTCATCCTTCATCCTTCATCCTTCATCCTTTATCCTTGGGGTTGACGCCAGCCGCGCCGCCCGCGCCCGCCGCACCGGCACCGAAACTTACGCGCTGGAGCTTATCAAGGCTCTGGCCCGGCTCACTTCGGCCTCATTTGGGCTGCGCCTGTACACGCCTCATCCACCGCAGCACACCGGCTGGCCTCAATCAGCCTATGTTGAAACCCGCATCATCCCCTGGCCCCGCCTGTGGACCCATGCCCGCCTGGCGGCAGAGCTGGGCCGCCACCCGCCCTCGGCCCTGTTTGTGCCGGCCCATGTGCTACCCCTGTACTGTCCTGTGCCGGCCCTGGTCACCGTGCATGATCTGGGCTATCGCTACTACCCGGAGGCTCACCGCCCCTTTGACCGCTGGTACCTGGAGTGGACGACTCGCCGCCACACCCGCGCCGCCCGCCACCTCATCGCCGACTCGCAAGCTACCAAAGCTGATCTCATCAAATTTTACGATGCACAGCCCGACCGGATTACCGTGGTCTACCTGGGCCGAGATGAAACCCTGGGCCGCGTAGACGACCCGCAACTTATCGCCGCCGTCAAAGCCAAATACCAGGTTGAGGGCGACTACCTACTTTACCTGGGCACTCTACAGCCGCGCAAAAATTTACTACGGCTGGTGGAAGCCTTTGCCCAACTGGTCAACGGTACAGCGCCAACCTACAGCCTGGCCCTCCTTAAACTGGTCATTGCCGGGCCAAAAGGCTGGCTGTATAACGAAATTTTTGCCCGCGTGCAAGCCTTGGGACTGGCCGGGCGAGTTCTTTTCCCCGGCTTTGTTGCGGCAGAGGACAAATCGGCCCTGCTGTCCGGGGCGCTGGCTTACGTTTTTCCATCGCTGTATGAGGGTTTTGGCCTACCGGTGCTGGAAGCGATGGCCTGCGGCACGCCGGTGCTGACCAGCCGCACCTCATCACTGCCGGAGGTGGCCGGGGAGGCGGCTCTGCTGGTTGACCCGCACGACACGGCGCATATCAGCGCAGGGTTAGGCCAACTGGTCACGCAGCCCAATTTACGCTGCCGCCTGGTTGAGCGCGGCTACCGCCAGATTCAGCGCTTCTCCTGGGCCAAAGCAGCGGCGCAGATCATGGAAGTTGTTTTGAATACATGCCGCTAGGCAGAGGTTAGATGCCAGAAGTTAACACCACCCCGCCCCCAAGCTCTCGCCATTCCCCGCCGTTACCCCCCACCGCCGCCATCCTGGGGGTTAAGGTGCATGCGCTGACCACCCCTCACACCCTGGCCTTGATTGAGTCCTTCATCGCCAGCGGCCGGCCGCACCAACTGGTCACAGTTAACCCGGAGTTTGTGGTAGAGGCCCAGCGCGACGCCGAGTTCCGCCAGATTATCAACCGGGCGGCCCTGGCTCTGCCTGACGGCATCGGCATCCTCAAGGCGGCCCGGTTTTTGGGTACAACACCCCTGCCGGAGCGGGTGGCCGGCTCAGATCTGGTGATCCGGCTGGCCGAGTTATCCCATCAGCGGGGCTACCGGATTTACTTTTTGGGGGCGCAGCCCGGCGTGGCCGAAAAAGCCATCGAAAAATTGCGCCGGCGCTACCCTAACCTGCAGGTGGCCGGGGCTTACGCCGGCTCGCCGGCCCCGGCAGCCAATGAAAGCATCGTTCAACGCATCCTGCCGGCTCGCCCCGATATTTTGCTGGTGGCTTACGGGGCGCCTCGCCAGGATAAGTGGATTGCCCGCAACCTGGAACGCTTGCAGATTCCGGTTTGTATCGGGGTAGGCGGCTCGTTTGATTTTATCGCCGGGACGGCCCAACGCGCCCCGCTCTGGCTGCAGCGCCTGGGGCTGGAGTGGTTTCACCGCCTGCTGACCCAGCCCTGGCGCTGGCGGCGCATCTGGAACGCCGTGCCCCGCTTTAGCTGGTTGGTGCTGCGCAGCAGGTTTACCCCCAAAAAATAGACACAGCGGCTCCAATTTTTATGTGCAGGTGGCTCCTGGCCTCATCGCCTTACCTTTGCCCGCCTCCCCCCGCATGCCACTGCACCAAAAACATGCCCGCTAAAATCAACATCCCACCCACTACCTGCAGCGGCTGCAATCTTTCGCCCAAAAGCAAAACTGCCAGTACAATAGAAAAGACCGGCTCAAACGAGCCGAGGATAGCGGTACGGGAAGGGCCGATTAAATTGATGCCCCACCACAGCATGCTCACCGCCAGCACCGTTGAGATGGCTGCAAACAAAGTGATCCAAAACCAGCCGGTGGGCGCAAAGGTGAATGAAAGCTGGTGCGAAAGCAGGCCATAGGCTAACGTCCCCAGCATTCCGCCGGTAACCAGCCAGATGGTGCTGGTCAGGGGGGGCAGGTCGCGCGTCCAGCGCTGGCCAACCAGCAGGTAAGCGGCGCTGACCACCACGTTCAGCAGCATCAACCAGATGCCGGTCCAGGCCGCCCCTTCAAAGGGCCGCCAGAACAGACAGGCGCTGCCTAACAGCACCGTCAGCAGGGCCAGGATTTGCGGCCAATTCAACCGCTCTCGCAAAAACAGCCAGCTCCCCAGGGTAACAACCAGAGGGTGCAGGGCGATAATCAGTGAGACCAGCCAGGCCGGAATCAGGCTAAAAGCGGTTAGCCAGGTGACGCCGGCAGTGGTATACATCACAATCCCCAGGCTGACCAACGTGAGCGCCCGCCGGGGAGTGATGGGCTTCCACCCCCGGCTCAGGCTGAGCAGGATAACCAACATGAGGGCGGCCAGGGTAAAACGCAAAAAAGCGGCGGTAATCGGTACCATGCCGGCCTGGAAGGCGTAGCGAATAAAGACCACCGCGCTGCCAAAAGACATGGCCGACAGCGTGGCAATAGCAGCCCCTTTGCGCAATGTGGCAGATGAGAGGTTTGAATGAGCCAAGTGAGTCTCCTGAAAATAGAGGTTGGTAAACTTCAAAAATCTAATACAAATCTACTAAAGAATTGCTATAATACAACCTTAACTATAAAGCCAGGCATGATACCTTTAGATATTTATTCAAGCCAACTCAATCCTCAGGCATGGCCCAGAGCCGGCGCCTGTGATTAAACACATCTTACCTCGCATCCTCGCTGGATTGTTCCTGGTAGCCCTGTCCGGCTTGACGGCCTGGCGTTTGCCGGGGCTGCTGTGGCCCGGCGTCTTTTATAATACCTACGCCTGGTTTGGCCTCTGGCTGGGCTTAACCCTGGGGTTTGCCTTGTTTTGGCTGGCCGTGTGGCGTTTAGCCGGGCGAGTAAAAATGGGCCTATCTCGCCAGCAAAGGCTGGCAACACTCGTTGGGGCTGTGATGCTGGGGGGGGCCGCCTGGTTGGCAACCACCCCGGCGGGGCTGTCACGCCTCAAGCTGACCTTGCAGGCCGATAATGTGTGGGCCGCCAATATTTTTACAGTAGCCTGGTTCAGGGATGGCCTGGATTGGTCGGTTCCTTTAACTTTGCCCGCCAGTCGGCCCACCCCGGCAACGGCTGAGATTACGGCCACCAGCCCGGAAGTGTGGTTGATTGGGGCCACCCAGGCGGATGGCCGCGCCGTGCCCCTGGAAGAATTTAAAGCCGAAAACGGCTGGCGTTTGCAGCAGATTGATTGGGCCCGTTACCGCGCACACCCGGTTTGGATTACCCGCTCTGCTCCACCGGCCACCTTGCGCTGGCATGGGCAGGTGGTTGGCCCGCTTACCCTCACCTTTGCCGGGCACAGCCGGGGCGGCCAGGCGCTGATTCGCTGGCAAAACATGGCCCATACCTTTGAGCTTTATGACGAGGGAGTTGAATTTAAAGGTATCACTCTGGCCCTGGACCAACCACCGCTGTGGCAGGCCAGCTTGCCCTTAAGCGCCCTGTCAACGCCCAACCTGAGCCTGACCATCCAGCCAGACCCCGGCGGAGCTTATCCTGCCCTGATTCAAAAAGTGACTCTGACAGGCTTGCCTGGCTCTGACAGCTTGGAAATAAGCGGCCAACAACTGCTTGATTTCTTGGTGGTTGAGAATGGTCAGGCTATTTTGACTGAGGCCGGGGTTAAAATCATTCCGGCCCAGGCTGATAAGCTGCCCCGCATCTTGTTGGGGGCGGCGCTGAGGCCAGGGGCAAGCTGGCTTGGTGTGTTGCCGGGGCTAGAAAATGGTTTGCTGATTTTGTATGGGGCGGTGCTGGGCGCGCTGCTGCTGGGGGGCCTATCCTTGCAGCTCTCTGCGGGGATTTTGGTGAACCTGAATTTGAGCCTCCTGAGCCTGCTGCTGTCGCTGGGGCTGGTGGAGGCAGGCTTGCGGGTATACCTGCCCCCGGCCGACAAATATTTTGTGCGCCATCCTAATATCCACAGCATTTTTAAGCCTTATCCCGGCGTCATGCCTGGCATCAGCGGCGAGTCTCATTTTATCACCAATACCGATGGCATCCGGGGCGCAGCCATGCCGGTAGGAGAATATTACCGCATCCTGACCTTTGGCGGCAGCACCACCGAGTGCCTGTACCTGGACCAAAGCGAAGCCTGGCCGCAGTTAGTGCAGGATCGCTTGAATCGGCCTGATCCCAAACTACCGGTTTGGGTAGGGAATGTGGGCAAAAGCGGCAATACCAGCCGGGAGCATATCTTGCAATTTCAACACCTGCTGGCCCAGTATCCCAGCCTTGATACGGCTCTGCTGCTGGTCGGCGGGAATGATTTGAACCTGAGATTGGCCCGAGGCGACGGTTACACCCCAGATTATCTGGCCGACCGGGGCATGCTGCCCCTGCTGCAGCGCAATGCCTTTAGGGTTTTGCCCAGGTACAACCCCAATGCGCCTTATTATGAACAAACAGGGAGCTGGCGTTTGCTTGATGCTTTACAGCCGGCCTCGGCCCCGGCCCCGCTTGTACCCGACTTTGAGGTTGAAGATAGCGCCGGAAAAGTTTATAATAAAAGAAGATTAGAGCGAAAAAATGCACCGGTGGTAACTGAGCTGCCAGACTTAACCTCCGGTTTGGATGAATACAGCCGCAATCTAAACCAGATTATTGACCTGGCCCAGGCTCACCGTGTCCGCTTGATTCTGTTGACCCAACCCAGTATGTACCGGCCCAACTTGAGCCAGGCCGAGCAGGATTTACTCTGGTTTGGCTGGAGTTCTGGCCGTAAATTTTACTACTCGGTAGAAGCTATGGCCCAGGGGATAGCCTTGTATAATCAAAAGCTGCTAGAAGTATGCCGGCAGCGCCAGGTTGAATGTTTGGACCTGGCCGCAGCTTTGCCCAAAGATGCCACCATCTTCTACGATGATCTCCATTTCAATGAGAATGGCGCGGCCCAGGTAGCTCAAGTTATTGCTGATTATTTGCTGAGCCGGCCTCCCTTTAAGGAGATTGAAAATTGAACTTATTGACGTTCTCACGCTCTATGGTTTTGGTAAGGTCTTGACTATTTTAACGTCTCTGTAATGCAATAATGCTATAGTTTTAAAAACTTATCGAGGTAAGCAATTATGATGCGTTTTGATAAATTTACCGAACGCGCTCAAGACGCGGCCATGCGGGCTTACGAGATTTTGCAGCGTTACCAGCATACCCAGGCTGATACCGAACATCTGTTCCTGGCCCTGCTGGAACAGCCCAACGGACTGATCCCAGAAATTTTAGAAAAAGTAAATATTGACCCGGAAATGCTCATGTCCCGGCTGGACCAGGTCTTATCAGCCCAACCCAAAGTGGGGGGCATGGTCAACATGGCGGTGGGACAGGTCTACATTACCCCGCGCTTGAAGCGGGTGCTTGACAACGCTCAGGAAGAAGCCAAAGCCATGCAAGATGAGTATATCTCTACCGAGCATCTCTTTTTGGCTATTTGCAGCGAGCGCGGCACGCCCAGCGCCCGGATTCTGCAAGAGGTGGGCCTCACCAAAAGCAAAGTGGTTGATACCATCGAGGTGGTGCGCGGCGGCCAAAAAGTTACCAGCCCCCAGGCCGAAACCCGCTACCGCACCCTGGAGAAATACAGCCGAGACCTGACCCGCATGGCCACCGAAGGCAAGCTGGACCCGGTCATTGGCCGCGACGACGAAATTCTGCGCCTGATCCAGATTTTGTGCCGCCGCACCAAAAACAACCCGGTGCTCATCGGCGAGGCCGGGGTGGGCAAAACGGCTATTGTGGAGGGCCTGGCCCAAAAAATTGCCAACGATGATGTGCCCGAACTGCTCATGAACCGGCGGGTGGTCAGCCTGGATTTGGGCGCTATGATTGCCGGGTCGCGCTTTAGGGGTGAATTTGAAGAGCGGCTCAAAAACGCCCTGGAAGAAATCCAAAAGGCCCAGGGTGAAATCATCCTGTTTATTGACGAGCTGCACACCGTAGTAGGGGCGGGAGCAGCCCAGGGCGCGGTAGACGCCAGCAATATGATGAAACCGGCCCTGGCGCGGGGCGAACTGCGCTGTATCGGCGCTACTACCCTGGACGAATTCCGCAAATATATTGAAAAAGACCCGGCCCTGGAGCGCCGTTTTGCCCCGGTTTACGTGGAAGAGCCAACGGTAGAAGAGGCCATCGCCATGCTGCGTGGCCTCAAACATCGCTACGAAACCCACCACAATGTCACCTACACCGACGAGGCCCTTACCTCGGCGGCGCGGCTGTCTCACCGCTACGTCACCGACCGGCATCTGCCCGATAAAGCCATTGACCTGATTGACGAGGCCGCCAGCAAGCTGCGCGTCGCCATTTACTCGATGCCGGAGGCGCTTAAGGACAAAAAGAAGCGCCTGAACAAAATCCAGGCTGAAGAAAATGAGGCCGGGCAGCACCAAGATTGGGAGCACGCCGCCCGGCTCAAGGTGGAGCGGCTGCGCCTGGAAGAAGAGTTTCAACAGGAGCGGGATACCTGGCGGCAGGAGAAAAACCTGGACGAAGTGGTAGATGTCAGCGATATTGCCCAGGTAGTAGCCAGTTGGACCGGCATCCCGGTGCAGGATATGCTCCAAACCGAGGCCGAAAAGTTATTGCACATGGAAGAAGCTCTGCACAGCCGTATCATCGGCCAGGATGAGGCCATCATCGCCATCAGCGACGCCATCCGCCGGGCGCGTTCTGGCCTAAAAGACCCGCGCCGGCCGATGGGCAGCTTTCTCTTCCTGGGCAGCTCCGGCGTGGGCAAAACCGAGCTGGCCAAAGCCCTGGCCTGGTTTCTGTTTGACGATCAAGATGCCCTGCTGCGGATTGATATGAGCGAGTACCGCGAAGGCCATACCACCAGCCGCCTCTTTGGCGCGCCGCCGGGCTACGTAGGCTACGATGAAGGCGGCCAACTGACCGAGGCGGTGCGCCGCCGCCCCTTCCAGGTGGTGCTGTTTGACGAAATCGAAAAGGCTCACCCGGACGTGTGGAACGCCCTGCTGCAAATTCTGGAAGATGGCCGGCTGACCGACGGCCAGGGCCACATTGTAGATTTTAGCAACACGGTGGTGATCATGACCAGCAACCTGGGCACCGCTTTTGGGCCAAAAGGCGGCACCATCGGCTTTCGCCAGCGCGGCGACCAGGGTACCTTTGATGACGCCAAGCAAAAGGGTGAAATTCAAGACTCCCTGCGCCGCCACTTTAGGCCGGAGTTTCTCAACCGGATTGACGAGATCATCATCTTCCATACCTTAACCATGGAGCAGGTGACCCAGATTGTGGATTTGCAAATGAAGGAGATTGCTGGCCGCCTGAGCGAGCACAACGTTAACATTGAGCTGACCGAGGCCGCCCGCCAATGGCTGGCTAAAGAAGGCTTTGACCCGGCTTTTGGGGCGCGGCCGCTGCGCCGGACGCTGCAAAAGCAGGTGGAATCGCCCCTCTCGGTCAAACTGCTGCGCGGCGATTTTAAGGCCGGCGATACGGTGATTGTGGATTACCACGAGGCCGAAGGCATTGTCTTTGTGCGCAAAGATGAGTTGGTGGTCGAGATACCGTCCAATGTAGAGGCGGCTGAGAGCGAGCACTAGTTTGTTTGAAATACTCGGTAGATCCAATTTATGTCCCTCCAAGCCGGTCTGTGACCCCCGCCGAGCCAGGAATCCGGATCTACTGATACTGAATGTGCCCCCCACACATGCAAACGGCCGGCGAGGAACCCCTCGCCGGCCGTTTTGGGTTACTGGCCTTAACCGGCTGCTGCGTAAGCAGCGGCGGCCCGCTGGCGGGCGGCGTGTTTAAGCCGCTCAATCCGCCGCAGCAGATAGGGTGAAAAGTGGCTGCCATAGCGCTTCCACAATTCCGGCTTCATCCAATCGTTGCCGGTAACGCGCCCCCGGCAGTTAGGCGCGCCGCAGGCGCAGGGGAATTCATCATAAGGGCTGCCATCGGTCATGGCGTAATCAAAACAAACCTCTTCGCCGGGTGCAATATCGCGCAGAGCCACCAGGGCTAACTGGCCGCTCAGGCCGGCATTGGGATTGCAACAGTGATTAATAAAATCGGCCGTCTCCGGCTCACGCACGGTGAGTAGATACAGGTCTTCCTCCACTTGAACGGCGTAGCACCGTTCCCCGTTACTAATACGGGCCAACTGCTCACCATTAATAATTTCGCCTGCCCAGACACTCAGCAGTTCGCCGGCCCGAATCCATTCACGGGCATAGACCCCCCAGCCCCCTTTATCCGGGAGCAACCGCGCCTCTAATTTAGGCGAAGCGTAAGAAGCCTGTGGATTAGACATTTTGTTTTATTCTTTATCCTCCTGTTTAGATAAATTAAATTAACCACCGTAAAGCTGGCCGT
>CAZDMM010000162.1:11447-11723 GCA_964505845.1 uncultured Caldilineaceae bacterium | reverse complement strand
CCAGCCTCGTTATAATACCCCCTCGAGGCGCTGTGAACCACAAACCCCTGGGCCGAAAAAACTATGGACATATTCCCCATTTACCGGGCAGCCGGCGCGGCCCCGGCGACCACATGTGCCATGCCGGGCAGGCCCGCATAGCGACTCTGAAAACACGCGACAAAAACGATGAGGTTATCGTTCAAGAAAAACTCGATGGTTCTAATGTCGGCGTGGCCCGAATTGGGGACACTATTTATGCCCTGGGCCGCTCCGGTTATTTAGCCGCTTCCTCAC
>CAZDMM010000162.1:0-11437 GCA_964505845.1 uncultured Caldilineaceae bacterium | reverse complement strand
CCTATGAACAACATCGCCATTTTAGCAACTGGGTCTACGCCAATTACGAGCGTTTTCTGGCCGTGCTCAAAGATAGGGAACGGCTGGTGGGAGAATGGCTCATGCAGGCGCATGGGACTCGTTACCGGCTTCAGCATGAGCCGTTTGTAGCTTTTGATTTGATGCGTGACGATGAGCGCACCCCCTACGACCAATTTATTCAGCGCGTTGCGGCGGGTAAGTTTGTAACGCCGGCCTTGCTGCATCGCGGAGCCGCCCTGAGTATCGAGGAGGCGCTCAAACGCCTGAACACTTATGGCTTTCACGGCGCGCTCGACCCGGTCGAAGGCGCGGTGTGGCGGGTTGAACGCGATACCCCGCTCGGCCAAAAAGGTGAGCGAAAGCGGGTGGTGGATTTCCTGGTCAAATATGTCCGTCCCGACAAGATAGATGGCTTGTATTTGCCCGAGATTTCCGGCCAGGAACCGGAGTGGAACTGGTATCCTGCCAGGTAGCAGGGTAACAAAGTCGCAAGGTCGCAGGTCGCATCTTGCGGTGGTTCCCCAGGGGGAGGTGAGGCGCTCTCGGCGGTCTATTTTCTTAGGTGCTATCATGAAGCCCCGGCTTCACCACCAACGATGAAAAGCCCTCACCCTATCGCTGGCGCGACACCCCTCTCCCAATGGGACGCTTTGCGCGCCGGTCCCCAGGACACCCGGAAGGGGTGAGGCGGGGGGCGGGGGTGAGAGCTATTTTCCAGGGAGCCATCATGAGCCGATGGCACACCACCCATGCTGAAAATCCGGCCCTCTCCCCTGGCCCTCCCCTGAATCGGGGGAAGGGTTGGGGTGGGGGTATTTTCCAGGGAGCAAATCCTTGTCCAAACAAAAAACCTATCTCCTCTTAACTGTTTTCATCTCCGGCATGACCACCCTGGGCGTGGAACTGTCGGCCAGCCGCTTGTTAGACCCCTTTTTTGGCAACTCGCTCATCATCTGGGCCGCCATTATCGGCCTGATGCTGCTTTATTTGACGGCCGGCTACGTCATCGGCGGGCGCTGGGCCGATAAGGACCCGCGCGAGAGCACCCTGTTCCAGATTACGGCCTGGGGCGCCTTTTTGGTGGGCCTGGTTCCCTTCATCGCTGCGCCGGTGCTGCGCTGGTCGGTGCAGGGCTTTGCCAATTACAATGTGGGCATTCTGCTGGGGTCGCTGACAGGGGTACTCATCCTCTTCAGCCTGCCGATTACCCTGCTGGGCACGGTTTCGCCCTTTGCCATTCGCCTGGCCTTAAAAGATGTGGCTCATGGCGGCAACACCGCCGGCTCCATCTACGCCCTCAGCACCCTGGGTAGTTTGATCGGCACTTTTCTGCCGGTGCTGTGGCTCATCCCCACCATCGGCACGCGCCGCACCTTTTTTACCCTGGCCGTTATCCTGCTGCTGGTCAGCCTGGGCGGCCTGTTTTTGACCCGGCCCCGCCGCGCCTGGGTCTACCTGATGATGCTGGTGGGACTGGTCGGCCTGAATCTGCTGTGGGACGCCGGCCCCATCAAGGCCAGCCCCGGCCTGGTTTATGAAACCGAATCCAGCTACAATTACATTCAGGTCATCGAGGAGAGCGACGGGCAGGGCGGAATGTGGCGGGCCTTGCAACTCAACGAGGGCCAGGGCGTCCACTCGGCCTACAATCCCCGCTATTACGATTTCCCGCTAGTGGATGGGGTGTGGGATTATTTTTTGATTGCACCTTATTTCAACAATCCCCCTTATCCCGAAAGCCAGGTCAAAAGTCTGCTCATCATCGGCTCGGCCGCCGGGACGGTTTCTAAAGCCTACAGCGGCATCTACGGCGCTATCCCCATTGATGGGGTAGAAATTGACCCCGGTATTGTCAGCGTGGGCCGCCAGTGGTTTGATATGAATGAACCAAATTTAACGGTGCATGTGCAGGATGGCCGTTACTTCTTGGCCAATACCAGCCGGCGTTATGATGTGGTGGTTGTAGACGCCTACCGCCCGCCCTACATTCCTTTCCACCTGACCACCCAGGAGTTTTTTCAACAGATTTATGAGCACCTCAACGAGCAGGGCGTAATGGCCATCAATGCCGGGCGTTCTCGCACCGATTACAGCCTGGTTGAGGCCCTGGGCCACACTATGCAGGCCGTTTTTCCCAGCGTGTACGTGCTCGATGCCCCGGATTACGGCAGCAGCCTGGGCAACAGCCTGGTGATTGCCACCAAACAGCCGACTCGCCTGGAAAATTTTGCAGCGAATGTGGCCCAACTCCAACACCCCCTCTTGCGCGTTGTGGCCGACCGTTCTCTGCACACCCGCATCTGGGCCTTGCCGCCCGGTGAGGCCGTCTTTACCGATGACAAAGCGCCGGTGGAGCAGGTAATCCACCGCTTGATTTTGCGCTATCTGTTAGGAGAGAGTTGAGGAGGCGAAGAAATGTCATTGCGAGGCCGTAAGGCCGAAGCAATCCCCCCATCCGGGGACGGAGACTGCTTCGCTAACGCTCGCAGTGACATGAACCAAGCTATTTTCAAAGGGGTGTTCACGAACCTGTGGCACGCCACCGACAATGAAAATCTGGAGTGTCAAAGTGCACTTTGACACTCCAGACCGGTTATTTTCGAAGGAGACCCTCATGTTTAACTCATTGCCACAATCACCCGAAATGTTACTGCAATGGTCCTGGCCGGAAATTGAGCCGTATTATCTCGACCTGGCCGCCCGCGAGCTGCGGCCTGACAATGTGACCACCTTTCTGAGCGACTGGACGCGCCTGGCCGAGCGGGTAGACGAGCTGCAGCAGCGCCTCTACCTAGCCACCACGCTCAACACCGCCGACGCGGCCGCCGAGCAGCGCTTTCATACCTTCCTGGACCACATCTATCCGGCCACCCAGGCCGCCGAGCAGCGCCTTAAAGAAAAGCTGCTGACCAGCGGCCTGGAGCCGGCCGGTTTTGACCTGCCCCTGCGCAAAATGCGCACCGAAGCGGCTATTTTTAGTCCGGCCAACCTGCCGTTGTTTACTGAGGAACAAAAGCTGGCCAATCAATACAACAAAATTATCGGCGCCCAAACGGTGCAGTGGCAAGGCCAGGAGCGCACCCTGCTCCAATTGCAGCCGGTCTATCAAGAAACCGACCGGGCGCGCCGGGAGGAGGCCTGGCGTTTAAGCGCCGCCCGCCAATTGGCCGACCGGGCCGCCATCAACGAGCTGTGGCAAAAGTTTTTGGCGCTGCGCCGGCAGTTGGCAGCCAATGCCGGCTGCGCCGATTATCGCGCCTTCCGCTGGCAGCAGCTTCTCCGCTTTGATTACACCCCCGCCGACTGCCTGAGCTTCCATCAAGCCATCGAAGCCGTCGCAGTCCCCGCCGCCGCTCGCCTTTATGAGAAACGCCGCCGCCGCTTGGGAGTGGAAACGCTGCGGCCCTGGGATTTGAGCGTAGACCCGCTGGGTCAGCCACCGCTGCGCCCCTTTCAGGATGTTAAAACCTTTCAGGCCAAAACAGCCGCCATCTTCCATCAGGTTGACCCCCAATTGGGCGCATATTTCGACCTGATGATTCGGCACAACCTGCTGGATTTGGATAATCGTAAAAATAAAGCGCCGGGCGGTTATTGCACCGCTTTTGCCGCCGCCAAGCAGCCCTTCATTTTTATGAATGCCGTCGGCTTGCATGACGATGTGCAAACCTTGCTGCACGAAGGGGGACATGCCTTCCACGTTTTTGAAACCAGGTCCTTACCCTATTTTCAACAACTGCAAGTGGGCATGGAATTTGCCGAGGTAGCCTCTATGGGCATGGAACTGTTGGCCAGCCCCTATTTAACCGCTCAGGCCGGCGGCTTTTACAGCGAAGCCGAGGCCGCTCGCGCGCGCATTGAACATTTGGAAGGCATCATTCAATTTTGGCCCTACATGGCGGTGGTAGACGCCTTTCAACATTGGGTGTATGAGCACCCGGCTGCGGCAGCCAACCCGGCCAACTGTGATGCTCAATGGGCCGCTTTGTGGGCGCGCTTTATGCCCGGCGTGGATTGGAGCGGCCTGGAGGCGGAAATGGTCACCGGCTGGCATCGCAAAGGCCACCTGTACGATGTGCCTTTCTACTATGTGGAATACGGCCTGGCCCAATTGGGCGCGGTGCAGGTGTGGCGCAACGCCCTCAGCGACCCGGCCGGAGCCGTGGCCCGCTACCGGCAAGCCCTGGCCCTGGGCGGCACAGCCTCTCTGCCGCAATTGTACGCCGCCGCCGGGGCTAAATTCGCTTTTGATGCCGCTACCCTGCAAGAAGCCGTCAGCTTGATAGAAACAACCATCACTGGCCTGGAAACCGTAATTTGATTTGGGGTAGTAGAAGCGGCATAGGGATGCCGCTTCTACCCTATCGCCGGCCAGGCTTACCCCAGCCCCAGAGTTAAAAGTCAACCTGACCGCTCCCGGTGGGAACTTTTTTTGCTCCTAAAACGTCTTGAGTGAAGGTTAAACACCCCAACTGCGTAATTTCTATTAACAAAAGTTGAGGTGGCTCAAAGGACGTTTTTATTTTGGTTCATTAACAACAAAATAAATAAGGAGGTATGTCATGCTAAAATTAATACGCTTTTGTATCGTCCTGGCCTTAATCTGGGTTACAACTGGCGCCACCCTGGCGCAGGACATTACCCCCCAGCACACCGACCCCAACTGGCAGGTAACCTACTGGAACAACACCTCGCTGACCGGGCCGCCGGCGGTGCAGCGCAGCGAAACCGATCTGAATTACAATTGGGGCAGCGGTTCGCCGGCCCCCGGCGTAAACTCCGACCAGTTCTCGGCCCGCTGGACCCGCTATATTGACGTGCCTCCCGATACCTACCAGATCAGCGTTACCGCCGATGACGGAGTGCGGGTTTGGGTGGATGATACCCTGATCATTGATCAATGGTATGAACACGCCCCCATGACCTTCACTGCCCAACAGTATTTGGGGGCGGGCCATCACCTGCTGCGGGTTGAGTACTTTGAGAATTTTGGTGGAGCCGTTCTCCAGCTTTCCTGGCGACAGGGCGCCGCCCCACCCCCGCCGCCCCCGGCGGTTTACCGCTGGCGAGGCGAGTATTTTAATAACAAATCTCTCAGCGGCCCTCCGGCGGTGGTGCGAGACGATCCCGAAATTAATTTTAACTGGGGAACCGGCTCACCCGCGCCCGGTGTGCTTGACGGCGACGGCTTCTCGGCCCGCTGGACCCGCACCCTGGACTTGCCCTCCGGCAATTATCGCTTTAATATGACCGTGGATGACGGCGCGCGGTTGTTCGTCAACGGGCACCTGCTCATTGACGCCTGGAAAGACCAGTCCCCGCGCACCTACACCGGCGATATCTACCTGCCCGGCGGTTCTATCTCCATCCAGATGGAATATTATGAAAACGTGGGCGGCGCCGTAGCCCGGCTTTACTGGGATTCTGGCAGCGTGCCTCCTCCTCCACCGCCGGCCGATTTCACCGGTTATGTCGCCACCCGGCAGCTCAATGTTCGCTCCGGCCCTAGCCTGTATTACCCGGTCTTGGGCTGGTTTTACTGGGGACAACAGGTGCGTTTACTGGGCCGCAACGAGGCCGGCAATTGGCTAAAAGTGGAAGGCCCCTATAATTTCCGGGGCTGGGTGTATGCTTATTACGTGCGCTGCAACGTCCCCATTTACAATTTGCCGGTGATTTATTGATTGCGGTTACAACTCAGCCTTATGTCATCCATTCGGCAAGCTCAGGACAGGTTTCGAGACCGAAAGTCGAGAAATCTCCCCTGGACAGCAGATATTAAGGTAAGGTCTTAGGGATTTCTCCCCGTTATAATGCCCTTTGGGTACTTTGCGAGCCGAAATGACATGCCTGAGCAGTTAAACCATAGGGGGGAAGCTTATGTCGCCAAATAGTGAATTTGGCCTGGGCCAAATTGGACAGATTGCCCTGCCGGTGAGCAATCTGGATCGAGCCGTGGAATTTTATCAGGCCAGGTTAGGCATGCAGCATCTATTCAGCGTGCCCAACCTGGCCTTTTTTGACTGCGCCGGCGTCCGGCTCATGCTAGAACCCGGCCAGCCGCCGGCCGGCTCAATCATCTACTTCAAAGTTGATGATATTCAAGCGGCCTATCAAACCCTGCTCTCACGCGGCGTCAACTTTGAAGATACACCTCATCTCATCGCTACCCTGGAAACCCACGACCTGTGGATGGTCTTTTTCCGCGACTCGGAACACAATTTGTTGAGCCTGATGAGTGAAGTTCCTCGTAAGGCATAGACGAAACGGCCGAAGCACGTCCTCTGAGGCAGCCTCTAGCACGCCGGCGCGTTAATAGGGCCGCAGTTCAGAAACCCTTTAGGCTGGCCGGTTATTTCTGCCAGGGTGTGCCCATCACTCGGCGCACAGAAGCCAATCGGCCAGCAGGGCTAATAACAGCGCCCCCAGGCAGGTGAGCGTGACCCCAGGCCAGCCATAAGCCTGCCAGGCCAGGCCAGGCGCTACCGCCCCGGAAGCGCCGCCCAGATAGTAGAACATCAAATACAAAGCCCCGGCCCCTCCCTTTTCTTGCCGGGCCAGGATATTCACCAGCGCTGGGGCAACGGCCTGGGCCGTGAACATGCCGCTGCACAGCACCAGCAGCCCGGCCACAATCAGCGGCAGCCAGGGAATAAGGGTTAATGCAATGCCCAGCATGGCGATGCCCAGGCCCACCGCAATCAGCGCCCGGCGGGCGACTCGCTCCGACAGGCGGCCGGCCAGCGGTGAGACAACCATCCCGGCCACATAGCTGACATAGGCAAAAGCCACCAGGCCCGGCGAAAGGAAAAAGGGCGCGCCGGTGAGGTAGTAAGGCAGATAGGTAAAGACGCCGATAAAACCAAAAAAGAGCGCCCCTCCGATGAGAAAGGCCCCCACAAGCTGCCGCTGGCGCAGGTGAGCCAGCATCCCCTGATAGGCCCGCCACCAACCGGCGGAGGTGGTGGTTCCGGCATGAGGCAGGGTCAGGGCCAGCAGGACAGCGCACAGCAACGTCAGGCCGGCAAAGCAGCCAAAGGCCGCCCGCCAGCCCAAAAAATCGGTGATCAGGCCGCTGGCTACCCGCCCGCTGAGACCGCCGGCCACGTTGGCCGCAATCCAGCCGCCGACCGCCCGGCCCAGAGCCTCCGGTTCTACCAGGTCGCCGATATAAGCCACCGCTACCGCCGTCAGGCCGGGGATAAACAAGCCTTGCAAGGCGCGGCAGAGCAGCAGCGTTTCAAAGGAGGGCGACAGGGCGCACAACAGTGTTGGCAGGGCCAGCAGGGCGCAGCTCCCTACCATGACCGGCCGGCGGCCCAGGGTATCGCTCAAAGGGCCGTAGGCGGTAGAAGCCAGGGCAATGCACAGCACCACCAGCGAGACCGACAGCCCGGCGGCCGCCGGTGCTACCCCAAACTCGCGCGAGAGCAGGGGCAAGATGGGCTGGGTCAGATACATATCAGAAAAGATGATGACCGCCGCGCCATACAGGGCCAGGGTGGCCCGGCGCTGCGCCGCCGGGTGCGGGTAAGCCCGGCACCGGCTTATGCTTTCAGGGTTTGACATAGAACCCGCCTGGATTTATTGGAGATGAAATAGGCGAGTTTCAGTATACGCCGCCGGAAATTATCAACCAAATAGCAGAGTCAAAGGGAGGTGAGTCTTGTCATTATTTAGACGCCTGTTTGGAAAAAAAGAGGAGAAAAGCCCGCCGCCCGGCGCAGAGGCTCTTGATTTTACCCCGCGCATGCCGGAGGTTGAGCCGCTTGACGAGTCGCTGGTTCAATATGCCCGCCAGGTGGCCGCCAACCCGGCCGAGCGCCGCCTGGTAACGCTGACGCCGGGACGCCTGGTTGCCAGCACCGACCCCCTGCCTCCGCCTGGAGAGACCATGCCGCCCCAGGCTATTGCGGAACTGATGGCTATAGCGCCGCCGCAGCCGCCCCAGCAGATTGTCGCCATTGGCATGACCGAATTTAAAGCTTACTCCGCCAACCCTCAGCAGGCTATACCCTTTATCGGTTATCTGTATGGCCTGGCGCAGTTGGGACATGCCGTGATTCTGTTTGAGGGGCACCCGTCGGCCTTTGCCCTGCTGTGCCGTGATAGCGATCTGCTGATTGTGGATGGGGCGATGGTACCTTTTTTGCAGGCTGATTGGCTGGAGGTAGCCGGCGCTGTCATGCACCAAATCCATATCTTAATCTTTGAGCGCAGCGGCCGCCTAAGGGAAATCAAAAAATAGGTTTGACCTTTACCGGCAGGCTTGCCGCCAGGCGTCCAGACTGCGATGTTTTAAGATAGCGTTAAAATTCATCTGATTGGCTTGAGGGCAGAAATCGGCGGGAGTAAGGCCGGCGTCGGTGTATTCGGCGGCAAACACAGCTTTCCCGGCGGCCACAAAAGGCTGCACCTGATTGCACCAACCCTGGTCAAAACAATCCTCGGTCAAAGCCCAGTCAAAATAGGGCAGCAAATCGGCCACCTGGCCGGGATCATTTTTGAGGCCGATGGACAGGCCGCGTTGGTGGGCCTCGCCGGCGAGCCAGATGTTATAGGCAAGCTGGTCCTGATAGGTAAGCGGAAAGCCGGTGTTGTTGGTGTAACCGTCAATGTTATCCGGCTCCACCGCATCAAACCCTTTGGCGCGGCATTGGTCCAGCCGGGCGCGCATCAGCGGGCCAAGCAGGTCAATCCGGCGAATATCCAGCCATTTTTCGCCCGGCCAGCCCTCATAATCATTGCCGATGACCGCCGCCGGAAACTGGTTGGCGTCGGGCCGCCAATTTTCCCAACTGCCGGCGCTGAGGTAGCAGACGACTCTACGCCCCTGCCCGTGCAGCGAGGCCACCACGCCGGCCCCGGTTTCAAACAAATCCAGGTCGTACATGGCAGCATTAACCGACAGGTTGAGCGAACCGGAAAGCTGCCACTGCCAGCCGGTGTTCAAGGCCGGCCGCCAGATAGTCGGGCTGCCTGCAATGAAGGGCAGATAGATTTGAGTCTCTGCCTGGGCGTCCGGGCCAGCCGGAGTGAAAGCCAGCAGGAGCCCAACGGGCAGAATGAATACAGGGATGAGTAAACTTTTCATGCCTCAAAACCTCTAAGTTACTTTGCCTGGGAGCTGTTTCAATAATACTGGCAGATAGGTGTTTTTGAGCGGCGGGACAAAAGGCAGGTCAGGTGATGATTCTATGGGAAGGCTTGGCGACAAAAAGCCAGGCTATCCCGCAGATTTTGCCTCAGTTTGGCTTCATCCTCGGCCTGGAGGCTGGCCGGGCCAAGTTCCAATGAAACCAGGCCGGCAAAGCTATCCTGGGCCAATTGAGCCAAAAACGCCGCCAGAGGGAGAGAACCGTTATCGAGCAATTGATGCTCCCGGCCATTATAATTAGACAGGTGAATGTGAGCCACCTGTGGTTTGATTTGAGCATAAACTTCAAGCAAATCCTCGCGCCAGGTGCCGACGTGGGTGGTATCGAGGGTGAGGTATGGGAACTGGCGCAGTTGGGCCGGGGTATTGAAGTGATGGGGTTCCAAACAGAAGGGGCCGAGCCAGCGGCGCGGCATATTTTCAACGGCGATTTTTACCCCGGTTTGGGCTTGAAAAGTAGGCAGCTCTTGTTGCAGCCAGCGGCCCAACCGGCCTGGCCCGGCCACCGGCATGGGCGCCGATACTTTCCAATTTTTCTGCGGGGCAATGACCCATCCCTGCAAGCGCACCCAGCGCGGCGGGGGATGAACCACCACCGTCTGCGCGCCCACCGCCTCGGCCAATTCCACACTTTTTTTGATGACACCCACCGGGTCGTGCGGCCAGCCGAAGGGGAGACCGGCAAAGGGGCTGTGGACGGCCAGGATGGGTAATTGGTGATTGGTAATTAGTTGCTGCAAGTGGGGGATGTGATGGGTTTCGCGGCGGTAATCCACCATCAATTCCAGGCCGTCAAAACCGGTTTCGGCGGCCAGGGCCATAATGGTAGCCAGGTCAAAATTAAAGAGGGAACCGCTGGAAAGAATGATGGGGGTGTATTTAAATTGAGTTGGCAACCTAGTTTCCCCTAAAACGTGATGCGTAAAACGTAATGGTTTTTCCACCTAAAATCGTTACGTTTTACGTTTGATGGAACCTTCTCCACAACTCATTTTAGTCACACCGAATGATTGGGATAGTCATATCTGGGAAAAGATGATACGATGAGGCGCTGACACGGCAGCAAAAAGCCATCGCGTCATCGCCTCACCTCTCATCGGGCCATTAATCCTCGGCCTTCTTCTTGACCATAATCGTCCGCTTGAAACTAATCACCTTGACCCGCTCTTGATTGTAGCCCTCGGAGCGGATGGTGACAATGCCCCAACCGGGCCGGGATTTTGACTCTCGCACGGCCAACACTTCCGATTGGGCGTAAATGGTATCGCCATGAAACACCGGCGCGTGGTGAATCACCTCGTCGGTCTGTAAGTTGAAGCCGTTCTGGCTGACGTCAATGACGCTCATGCCGACCACCACGCCCAGGGTTAAAATGCCATCTACGACCGGGCGGCCAAATTCGGTGGTGGCGGCGTAATCGGCGTTGAAGTGGAGCGGGTTCAGGTTGAGGGTGATGTGGCTAAACCACATATTGTCGGCTTCGGTAATGGTTTTGCCGTAAGGATGCCGGTACACCTCGCCAACGGCGAAATCTTCAAAGTAGCGTCCCGTCCAGCCGGGTTTGAGAGTCATTTTAAAATATCCGAAATCAACGTCAAACCAGCAATTTTCTTAAAATCCGTATCGGCTGAAAAAGGATTTTATTGCCATTCACTGCGGATTTCCTTTTGGAACGTCAGGCCGTCCTTTTCCCATTTCAAAATGCCGCTATATTTTAGCCGGTTTAGTTGAGCCGTGTAACTTTTGACTAACTCCTGCAACATTTTGTCAGAGTTACCGTGAAATTTCTGTTGTAGAAGTTCCGTCAGTTGTTTTTCTAAAGTACGGTCTTGAATTTGCAGAGTGAGCATAACTGCCTCGCTTTCATTACCTCTATCACTTGTAGATATTTTACTGGCTCTTTGGGCTTCTGTAAACTGCGCGGCCATCTTTGACCGTTTTGGTGAGGGGTGACCGTTTTCATTGGCCTAAAATCTACTCGGCTTCGCTGATGGTTTTGCCGTAGGGATGCCGGTACACATCGCCGACTTCAAAATCTTCAAAGTAGCGTCCGGCCCAGCCGGGTTTGAGGCTCATTCCATTACCCCCGCAAAAAGAACCACCACAACGCCGCCAGCAGCGAAGTGAGCACGCAGCCGGCGGCGGCCAGCATCAAGCCGCAGGCGATAGGGGTGTAACCTAGCTCAAACTGCCGCTCGTCAACGCTCAACATGCGTTTTGATTTTCTCCTGCCAAAATTCCATTTTTTCGCATTTGCAT
>CAZDMM010000161.1:7538-11789 GCA_964505845.1 uncultured Caldilineaceae bacterium | reverse complement strand
ACCCGCATTACTTCGCCGGGCAGAACCCCGACCTGTTCGAGGCGTACCACGAACTCCCGGATGCCGTACCCGGCAAACTCGCGGGCGCACTCTTTGGTAAAGCCGACCACGCCGGCCTTGCTGGCGCAGTAGGCCGAGCGCAAGCTGATGGGGATGCTGTGCCCGGCGATAGAGGCAATATTGATGATGACGCCCTGTCCCTGGGCCTTCATCACCTGCCCGGCGGCCTGGCTGCACAAAAACGTCCCCTTGAGATTGATCGCCAGGGTGTTGTCCCAGTCCTCCTCAGCCATCTCCAGCACCGAGACGGTTGGCTCGATGCCGGCATTGTTGACCAGAATATCCAGCCGGCCCCAGCGAGCCAGCACCGCCTGGCACATGGCCTGAACGCCGCTTTTGTCGGCCACAGAAGCAATATGAGCAAAAGCTTCACCGCCAACGGCAGCAACAGCCTTCGCTGTAGCCTGCGCGGTCTCAGGATTAATATCATTGACACAGACTTTGGCTCCACATTCGGCCAGGCGCAGGGCAATGGCCTGCCCAATCCCCCGGCCCGCGCCGGTAACAAGGGCTACCTGGCCAGAGATGTCAACATTGATTTTCATTATTTGATACTCCTCCTAAGAAAATAGCCTGGTTCATGTCACTGCGAGCCGAAGGCGAAGCAGTCTCCTACCCTGGCAGCGGGGATTGCTTCGGGCTACGCCCTCGCAATGACATTTTCATGCCGGGTGGTGTGCCACCGGCTCATAATGACTCCCTGCAAAATAGCATTTTGGAGTGCAAAAGCTATAGCTTTTGCAAAAGCTATAGCTTTTGCACTCCAGGATGACTCCTTTATAGACCGGGAACCGAGGACGGGAGACCGGGCATTTTATCTTCGGTCTCCGGTCTCCCGTCCCCTTTATCGGCTGGCCAGCGGCTCACAGGTGTAATCGGGGCGGCACATAGGCGGACGGTCGGCGCAGGCGGTATTGAGCCGCATGCCCAGGTAAGGTGAGGGGTCGAGCGTGTTGGCAATGTCGGTTTCGTTGAGGAATTTGCCGGCCCCGTCGTCCCGGACAATGCTAAAATGGAGATGAGTATCAATGGAGCGCCAGGAATCGCCGTTGTAATCGCCCTGGTAGCCCAGCAGCGTTCCCCGCTTGATAGGCAGTTCCACCGTACCGGGCGGAATCTGGTCAACCACATAGCTGTGGCCAGACTGGTCGGCCATGTGAGTGTAATACGTCCAAATCTGGCGGCCCGGCTGCAGCGGGTCTTGGGGGTGACGGATAATCACCGCGCTGACCCACTCCGGCAGGCGGGTAGCGTAGCCATCGTAGGCGGCATAAACCGGGGTGACGCCGTTGCCTTGCAGTCCAAAAATATCCAGGCCGGAATGATTGACCGTGCCCAAAATGCTGTCGCCGTACAAAACGCCGATCCAGCCGCCGGTCGGCAGGCCGAAAGGCGCGGCGGCGCATTGCGCCAGCTCTTTGGCTGCGGGTAAAGTGGTGCTGGCCGGGGCCTGGTGATCAAAAAAGCCGCCCTCTCGCAGCCGGGGGTAGGAATAGAGCAGCATAAAACCCAGGCACAGTAACAACAGGGCGATGAAGCCGGCCAGCCAGCGAAAAAAATTCTTGATCGCTTCCACCCTGTTATATTAACATAAAATTATCATAAATCAACCATTACGTTTTATGTTTTACGCTTTACATGCCCAAGGTTTTTAGCCCAGCCCCCCCAGCAGCCACTGCCAGCCCCAAAAAAACAGCATCCCCAACACAATCGTCAAAAGCAGATTTTTGCTAAACCAACTGACCCCAAAAGCCGCCAGCGCCGCCATGAGATACGCGTTGGTATAGCTCACCTGGATAGTCTGGCCGGCGGGGATCAGCACCGCCGGCACAATCAGGGCGGTCAACACCGCCGGCGGCACGTAGCGCAGACCCTTGACCACACCGGCCGGAAACTCAAAGCGTCCGGCCACCAAAAACATCGAATAGCGAATGGCAAAGGTGACCACCGCCATCCCGGTTATCATATATAACTCATTCATCAGCGTATTCCTTAACTTTACTGCTCAAGCTTTCAACGATGATTCCCGCCCCAATTCCGGCGGCGGCGGCCAGAATGAGGCCCAACTTGTTGGGCATACCGTAGGCCAGGATGGAGACCAGCCCGGAGACAATCACCGTTGCTACCATAGCTCGGTTTTTGAGGTAAGGGACGACCATACCCAAAAAAGTGACTGGCATGGCAAAATCCAGGCCCCAGGCGGCTACATTGGGGATGAGTTGGCCCAGGCTAAACCCCAACCAGGTGCAGACCTGCCAATTGACATACATGAATAGAGCCGAACCCAGGTAGTGCCAATGCTTGTAAAGCGGTGAGGTGGGCCGCTCGTAATGCTGAGCGACCACGGCAAACGTTTCATCGGTGAGCCAAAAGGCCAGCGGAATTTGCCAGCGCGGCGATAAATGCTTGACGTGCGGGGCCAGCGTGGCGGAGTAAAGGGCGTGCCGCAGGTTGACTACCAAGGTGGTCAACACAATGAAGGGCCAACCCGTTCCGGCGGCCATCAGCCCGACCGCAATAAATTGAGCCGACCCGGCAAAAACGCAGGCCGACAGGGCCGCAGTAGCCGTCAAAGAAAGGCCGCCGGCCGCCGCCAACGTGCCAAAAATAAGGCCAAACGGGATAGCCCCAACAATCAGCGGAAAGGTATCCCTGGCGCCGGCCAAAAATTCGGCGCGAGGCGAGGCTGAGGCGAGGAGGCGAGATTTGACGATAGTTTGGGCCATATTTGTGTAACCCCCTTTAGTTTTTACGATGGTTAGATTATACCCTGTTTCCTCTAACCTGCCAAACAATATTTGACGGTTAGATAAAAATCTCGAAAGTTTCTTGCGTCTTTACACCCTGGCGACCTGGCGCTAAAAATCCCTCTTTTTTCAGAAGAGTGTTCACGAACCTGTGGCAGGCCGCCGATAATGAAAATAGACCCCCACCCCACCCCCTCCCCCGCTGCGGCGCGCAAGCGGGGGAGGGGGTATTTGCGAAGGAGAGCCATTATCCCATACATCCAAGAAGTTGGGTATCACCAATTAAAGCGACTTGGCTGAGTCCAATCAGGAAATGGCATCGAGGAAGCGATAGTAGGCGGCGACCAGGGGTAAAAACCAGGGTTTGCCCCGGTAAAAGAAGTTGGTGGGGTGGGGGATATCCATAAACGGGGTGCGTTGAATCCGCCCGGCCATCAACTGGGCCACCTCTTGGCCCAGGTAGCCCGACAGGGCCACCCCATGGCCGCCGTAACCGAGGGCGTAATAGATGCCCTCTACCCGGCCAATGTGCGGGGCCAGGTCAAAGGTGATGCCCAGCCGCCCCGTCCAACTGTGCGTGACCGGATAGCCCCGCAGTTGGGGAAAGATGTGAACCATCGTCTCGGTGAGGTTTTGGGCGCTTTCCCTTAAATCCAGGGTGGGCGACAGGTTGTTGCGCCCGCCCATAGACATGCGGCCATCGGGCGTCAACCGGAAATAGTTGAGAAAATATTTGGTGCTGTACATCACCCGATTTTTGGGGCTGAGTTCCCGCTGCAACCGGGGCGACAGCGGCTCGGTGGTAATCATGTAACTACCTACGGGGAACACCCGGCGCTGTACCTCCGGCGCCAATGGGCCGGTGTAGCCATTGGTCGCCAGCAGCACCTCGTTGGCCTGGAGTGTCCCCCGGCCGGTGGTCAACTGGAAACCATCTCGCCTGGTTGAGCGTTGAATCGACTCCACGGCGGTCTGTTCGCACAACGTAGCCCCGGCCCGAGCCGCTGCGCCGGCCAACCCATACACATATTTGGCCGGGTGCAGTCCGCCGCCGTCCTTTTCGACCAGCCCGCCCGGAAAAACCGTGGAGCCGATCTCCTTTTGGATACAGGTGGGCGATACCAATTCCAGGGCATGGTAATCCAACTCGCGGGCCAGCCACTCCCCATCCTCGGCCAACCGCCGGTAATGGGAGGGACGATAGGCCAGGGCGATGCCGCCCGCGCCAGTGTAATCGCACTGAATCCCTTCCTCGGCAAGGGTTTGCTCCAGGTAGCGTACCGCCGCCAGCGAAGCCTGCCACAACTCTCGCCCCAGTTCCGGCCCATACTTTTTGAACGCCTCGCGGATGCCCAGCTTCAGGCCGGGCGCTACCTGTCCCCCATTCACTCCACTGGCTCCGCTGCCAATCTGCCCCTGCTCCAGCACCGCTACGCTGGCTCCA
>CAZDMM010000161.1:0-7528 GCA_964505845.1 uncultured Caldilineaceae bacterium | reverse complement strand
CCCTTAGCCAGCGTCCGCGCCGCCGAAAGGCCAGTGTAACCGCCGCCCACCACCGCCACATCCACTCGCTCCGGCAGCGGCGATACCGGCAAATCCGCCGGGCGGGGGAAGTTGTCGGTCCAAAAAGGAGTTGTTTTCATCGCAGTCACGCTTTTTTCTCGGCTCAATTTCGCGGCCCTAAAAACCGGTCCCCATTGAAGTGAATGAGGTGATCCGGAGTTTCTGCCAGCCAAACCTCGGTTTCCCAGGCAATTTCTGTGAGAAAAGTTTTGAAGGTAGCAAAATCAGGAAAACTGCTCACATAAATGCGACTTGCTGAACACCCTTTCATCATCTCTTCCAGTTCAAAGAGGCGCTTGGGCGATACAGGCCCGTGTGAGGTCACAGCTTCTACCAAAAAAAGCCAGTGGCGAATCTTATCATAAAAAACAACGTCAGGTAGTTTGTCGTGATTTGAGATCGGGATACCAAGCTCTTCAAATCCTGCCTGGTCAAGAATGAGGACTTTATTCTCGGTATCTCCCAAGTATAACAGGTTAGCTCCGGGTGCAAAGCGGGGGCCAAACTCTTCGACAATAGCGGCCTGCAACTGATTATGTTTGCCGGGCGAAAGGTGATACTCTTCTCCATGGGTCAGGCGTAGCGGAACTTTATGTTGCTGGCGACTCTTTTGGTAAATCTCAAACAGTGTGCCTTGAGACTCGGCGAAGGATTGAATCGCTTGCGGCCATTCTGGTGAACGATAGTAGCGAATAGCCCGAATACAAGCATCGGAAAGCGCATAATGAGTTCGGGGACTATTTGTGGCCAAGGTTGGATCATCTGGATTCCTTATCACTACTCCAGCCTGCTCAAACTGGTGAATGACTTGTCGGCGAATTGTTTCACGGGTGTTCTCGGCATATTCGCGGTCATAGTGCTTTTTGATTTCTATCAAAATGTCGTGAATCCGAAGGCTCTGTCGTTTGGCCTCGCCCCATGCTGTTTCTTCCGAAAGTTGCGCTAGTACCAACAAAGTTAAGGCGGAAATTTCATTTTGTTGGGCGGGTGGCAGCCCCAGTGCCTTTAGAACTTCTTGGGCTTCTTGTATTTTTCCCATGCTAATTCGAGTCTCCCTGAAAATTGGAAAATCTGGTGGTAAATCGCCTGACTCTCGCAGCGCCGATACAAGCAACGCATCAATATCCATTGCCCCGTTGAGCCTATCCATAGCCAGAGTCTTTTGGCCCAATTGCTGAATCAACTCTAATGAAGGCAAAGGCAGAGCGCGCAACTCTGTGGCATTTACCTGAGTGTTGCCATTAATAATTCTAAAGTAGCGATCCATCAAGGCGCTGTTAAAAAGCGCCGACAGCCCCAGCGTTTCTTCAAGGTTAAGATTGCCCTGCTTCTTATAGATATAATTGAGATGATTCTCCAAACCAATCCAGGGGTAATGATACTGGTCGGCTAGAAAAGGCGCAGCAATCAAGCGGCGTGGTTCTTCTTTGGCGCTGAATCGCCTTATCAAGACATAGTTTGCCACCGGAAGCAGCAAAGCTTGAGCTTCTTGAGCTAAAACGATACCTTGTGGCTTGTTCCCATTCATAACCGGCCACTCAACCTGTTGCGGCTTCACATTTTGCATCCACAATAAGGGCGCTGCCTGCTGTTGACTTACTGCCTCCACATTTGTTAGCCAGGATTGAGCACGGAACGCTACCACCGGCCCGGTTGAAACTTCCAAACCATACTGATGCAATGACCCAGGCCATTTATCCACTATCGCTACAAGTTGTTCATCCAACTCTCCCGTCAGCAATCTGAAAAAGAGGGCGCCATAACGCCGCGCCAAAAATTGTTCCATCGCTACTGGGCGGCTAATGGGGATTTGACTCAACTCAGAAACATCTTTTGAGGCCGAAATTTGCAAGTAAGTCGGCTTGACTATTTTTGCTCCAGCACCTGTGGGGTGGCGACCGAAAGTGAGAATAATGTTCTCTTGCAGCACCGAGTCGTTTTTGAAAGTATCCTGGCGCGACTCAAACAAATGAATGGCTAAAGGAGAGACTTCTTGGATAAACTCCTGCCGAAAGCTAGAAAAATAGACGCCGGAACAAAAGCTGCGAGGCACAATAAAACAGGCTTGTCCCTGGCGGGCAAGCTTTTTTGTGGCCAAAGCCAAGAACAAAGTATAAATATTGGTCTGACCTTTAACCTGTCCCTCCACAGCTTTGACTCTTTCGTCATCACTGTTGAGTTTGAAATAGGGTGGATTGGCAATGATGTAGTCATACCGGGCCTGGCTATTAGGACGACTTGGCCGTTCAGCCAAAAATAGCTGAGGTTGCGCCACCGGAATATTATTGAGAACAAAATCATCTTCATAGACACAGGTATGAACGGTAACACCGTGAGTGATGGCATATTGGGCGGCGTATGCCAGAACTTCTCTGGCTACTTGCCCCTAGTCGGGGTCAATTACATAACCGTCCAGCAAAAATTCAAGACGTTGCCCTTGCGCTATGGCTTGCTCAATAATGGCGCATGCTAATACCCCTGAACCAATGGCCGGATCCAATATCCTATCACCAGAACGAATAGGCCCAAGCTGCCGGGCCATGAAGCGAGCTACCGTAGCCGGGGTAAGAAACTGCCCCTTTTGTTTACGGCTCATCTCCGAACGGTCAGCCAAAATGCGCTCGCCCTGCTCCAGAGCGTAATCTATTAGATCAGGCAGAGGGGTTGTCATCTTAAAAAATTCCACCACAATTATACCCTCATCCCTTACAGGTGAGCGAATTTCAACGGATTTACAACGCTTTTGTCAAACCGGCGACAATAGCTATACTGAGCTTCATCATGCTCAGGAGCGCCAAAGTATAGCTTTGGCACTGACAAAAAGGAGTTCTGGTGGCCCGGCCTCGATCCTATTGGGGAATTCTATTTTTTATCATTTTGGTTCTGGCAGCGCTGGCCGCCGCTTATTTGGCCTGGCAGCTTGGCCGCAGCGCCCCGCCGCCGCCCGCCAATTTCCTGGCCGCCGAAAAAGGTTACGGCGTCACCCTGGATTTGACCCACTCCCCCGATAACGCCCTGGCCGAAACCTTAGCCCAACTCCACCAAAACGGTCTGACCTGGCTGCGCCAGCCCGTCAGTTGGGCCGAGCTTGAACCCTCGCCCGGCCAATTTGATTGGCAACCCCTGGACCGCATCGTAGGGCAAGTTGCCAACTTGTCCAACCAAATCAATTTAATCTTAGTCCTCCACACCACCCCCGCCTGGGCCAAACCTCCCGATACGCCACCCACCACCCCACCCACCGAGATCAGCGATTTTGGCAACTTCGCCCGCGCCCTGGCGGCTCGCTACGGCGAGCAGGTTGATTACTATCAAATCTGGCACGAGCCAAACCTCAACGCCAACTGGGGCAATGCTTACGTTGACCCCGCAGCCTACGCCGACCTGCTGCGCGAGGCCGCCCTCAACATCCGCGCCGCTGACCCCCAGGCTGTAATTATCAACGCGGCGCTGGCCCCTACCCTGGAAAACGGCCCGCTCAACCTCAACGAGCTAAACTATTTGGATCAGCTTTATCAAGCTAAAGCCAACCGTTGGTTTGATATGGTGGCCGTGCAGCCTTACGGCTTTGACGCCGAACCCTCCGATCCGCCCGCCGCCAATCGCCTCAACTTTCGGCGGGTGGAGCTGCTGCGGCAGGTCATGTTGACTCATGGCGACGCCGCCACTCCGCTGTGGGGTACGGCTTTCGGCTGGAATGCTCTGCCGGCCGCTTGGGCCGGTCAGCCTTCCCCCTGGCACAGCGATACCCCAGAAATCCAGGCCCGCCGCACCGCCGAGGCCATCGTCCTGGCCCGGCGCGAGTGGCCCTGGCTTGGCCCGCTGCTGGCTCCGCGCTGGGATATTGTTGACCTACCTCCTGATGACCCGGCCCGCGGCTTTGCCCTGCGGGAAATTCCGTCGGTTTTGGCTGCTGTTCAAACTGCTGCTACCGCTCCCACCGTCGCCACGGCCGGCCGCTACCCGGCCAATCACCCCAGCGGCCGCTATAGTGCCGGCTGGCGGCTGGCTCAAACCCAGGCCGACATCCCCCGCAATGAACCGCGCACCCTGACCATTCCTTTCGAGGGGACGCGGCTTGATTTAACCGTCAATCGCGGCCCTTTCCGAGGTTATTTGTGGGTCACAGTTGACGGTCAACCGGCCAACGCCTTGCCCCAGAACAGCCAGAGCCGCAGCTACGTGGTGCTGTACGATCCGCTGCGGGCCGGTGAGGCGGTGACGCTGGCCCGCAATTTGCCCTTTGGCCCCCACCAGGCCGTCATCGAGGCCGAAGGCGGCTGGGGGCAGTGGACCATCGCCGGCTGGACGGTCTATAATGAAGCAGACAGCGGTTTGGCTCAAACCGGGCTGGCGGTGGCCGGGGTGTTTACTGTTTTGAGCGGTCTGGCTTGGGTGATTATGGCGCTGCGTGCTCCCGACCACTTTCTGAAAATCTTGTGGGCCTGGGGCGAAATTTTATTAGCCCTCTACGCCCTCTTGGGTGAGCGCGGCCAAATTGTGGCAACCTTTGTCCTGGCTATCGCTTTTTACCTGGCGACTGGCTGGTGGTCGTTGGCCTTGCTGCTGCCGTTGATTCTCGCCATCCTGCTGCGCCCCGATCTGGGTTTGGCCCTGGTCGCTTTTAGCCTGTCTTTCTTTCAAGCCGCCAAACAACTGCCGCTGGGCCGAGTCTCTCCGGTTGAACTGGCCCTGGCCCTGACCGTGCTCGGTTTTATTTTTCGGGGCTTGTTATCCTGGGGACGCGCCCGGTATGCGGCGGATCAGGGAGACATTGCTCAACTCAAAATTACCCGTTCTCAATTCTCAATCTCCAATCTCCAACCTCTCGATTGGGCCGCCCTGGCCCTGGTTGCCCTGGCCTTGATTTCCACCTTTGCGGCTCAGAACTTCGGCGTCAGCCTGCGGGAGTGGCGCGTGGTCGTCCTGGAGTCGGTCATCTTTTATTTTCTGGTTCGCCTCGGCCTCGATTTTAAGCCTCGGCTGCCCGCCCTGGCTGCGCCAGCGACCGCCGACCAGGGACCGCAGACCAGGGACCGCAGACCACCACGCCAACAGAAAATGCAGTCCTCCAGTCCTCCAACCTCCAGTCTTCCAACCTTCCAGTCTTCCAACCTTCCAACCTTCCAACCCATCTGGGCTTACCGCCTCATCAATGCTTTTCTCGCGGGCGCTGTTTTGCAAGCGGCTATTGCCCTGTACCTCTACTTCTGCACCGAGCAAGCCATCACTACCGAAGGCGTCCGCCGGGCGATGGGGCTGGCTTACGGCTCGCCCAACAACCTGGCCCTATTTCTGGAGCGGGCCTGGCCGATTTTGCTGGCCTTGACGTTCATAGGGAACTTAAGGGAATTTAAGGGAGCTGAGGGAAATTTAGCCCCTGCTGGTTCCCCTCAGTTCCCTATTGCCTCGCGTTGGTGGTACGGCCTGGGGCTGCTGATCGTCAGCGCAGCCCTGTTTCTGACTTTTTCCAAAGGAGCGTTGTTCCTGGGCTTGCCGGTGGGGGTGGGGGTGATGATATTAGCTTCCCGGAAGTTTCAAACTTCCGGGAAGGTGCTCGATTGGCCGGGTAAGCGAGTCGCTATCATGGTAGTGGCGACGGCAGTCATTATCGGGCTGGCCCTTGTCCCTCTCAGCCAGACCGAGCGGTTTCGCGCCACCTTTGATTTTAGCCAGGGCAGCACCGGCTTTTTCCGGGTAAAGTTGTGGGAAGCCTCCCTCCCTATGCTGCGAGACCATTGGCCGTTGGGCGTCGGGCTGGACAACTTCTTGTACCAATATCGTACCCGCTACATTCTGCCGGAAGCCTGGCAAGAGCCGAATCTGAGCCATCCCCACAACCTCATTTTGGATTTTGGCACGCGGCTGGGCATCGGCGGTATCGCCATTCTGGTGTGGCTGCCATTTGCGTTTTGGCGTACTGGGCTGCGCTGGTATCGCCGCCGGCCCGCCCCGCTGGTGCTGGGCCTGCTGGGCAGCATGGCCGTTATCCTGGCCCACGGTCTGGTGGATCACGCTTATTTTTTGGTGGATTTGGCCTTTGTGTTTTTTTTAATATTAGGCGTAGTACAGCAGTTGGCTGGTCAAGACTGTGAATAGAGGTGTTTGGAGGAGAGATACCCATGAAACCAAATCCATCCTTTCAGAATCAGTCGAATGAATTTTGGGCGTTGGTTAAGTATGCTTCTGAGTCGCTTGGTTATTCAAACCGCTTAAGTAGCGCTGGTAGTAGTAACTTAAAAAGGTACAATAACACCGAAATACAAGCGTTAGCAGGTCAACTTACTATTTTGGATAAAGTTGAACCCGTTGTCGCTTATCTCAACTATCGAGCTACACTTCTTGAGAGTACAGTCCAACCATTACTAATGACTCGTGATAAAGCTAAGAGTATCTTCCAAAGTCTTCACGATAGTTATGCACCAATGTGTTATTTACCTATGAACAAGCAGAAGGGGGAAAAACTGCATTATAGCTACTTTACCTGCATTATAAACATGCTCACGGAAAAGAATTTGGAAGGAAGAAGCTTTAATGATAATCCCAAAAACTTGACCCTGGTAACAAATGCGAATAACAGGTTAGTCAAAACTTTGTCACGCAGAATAGATGGAGCTTATCCCACTACGTTGAATCCAATAGCAATTTGGGAGGTCAAGGAATATTACGGCACTACTACTTTTGGGAGCCGTGTTGCAGACGGTGTTTATGAGACCTTGTTGGATGGTTACGAAATACTGGAAGCTGAAAAAGTTAGTGGAAGAAGAATTGAACATTACCTTTTTGTTGACGACTGGTTTACCTGGTGGGTAAAGGGAAAATCTTATCTTTGTAGGCTTATTGATATGGCTCATGCCGGTTTTGTAGACGAGGTTATTTTTGGCGAAGAAGTGCTTACCCGTTGGCCTCAAATAGTCAAACAGTGGTTTCAAAAGGAAACCTTACCAGGTTAGTAGTAATCTCTCGTGAACATCTTCCCCAATCATTTCTCTGCCCTCATTTTGGAATCTTTTTAGCATTGAACTGCCCCCATTCAAGTATACCTCTCTTTCGAAAAGCTGTGGCGGCACTTTAAGTTCAATAGTTTTGGAGCCGGACTTTTTTTTGCCATCAATAGATAGAGCCACCTTTATTCCCTTAGTTTTGCATCGTTGGATTTGTTCTATCAATTCATCAAAATCAAATCGTTGCGCTCCATATAGGATTGATTGAGAATCAATATAAGGCGGGTCGCAGTACACCAAATCTCCTTCTGTAGCCATAGAAATAGTGTCAGCAAATGGTTGGTTAAAAAAACTTGTATTTTTCACTCGCTCTTTCCATTCCATAACCAGTGATGCAAAGGTTTCAGGCTCCATAGGCTTGTGAGGCCCAATAGGGGTACTCATCGTCCCTTCTCTGGTAAAACGTACTACTCCGCCATAACAAGTTCGACTAAGGACAAGCAAATCTAATCCATTAGGAGAAG
>CAZDMM010000160.1:0-11814 GCA_964505845.1 uncultured Caldilineaceae bacterium | reverse complement strand
TGATTGTCTCATTTACCAGGGACAGAGGCTATAAAATTCCGCTGGCGTTAGGGATTGTGTTTTACCTGTTTTATCTGGTTAAAATTGGCGGCGATTTTATGAGCGGCCGTTTTTTGGCCGCTCCGCTGCTGGCAGCGGTCGGCCTGTTAGCTACAGATAAGCTGTTTTCGGCCCGCGCCCCGGCTTGGGCGATACCGGGCTGGCTGCCAGGTTTGGGAGTGGCGCTGGTCATTGGCTTGCTTTCACCTCACCCACCCCTGTTCAGTGGGGTAGATTACGGCCAGAACCGCCAAGAAATTAGAGATCGCTACGGTATTGAGGATGAGCGAGCCTATTATTACCAATCATCCGGTTTGTTGAGGGCTTTGCAACAGCCAGATTTGACCTGGCCTCACCATGCCTGGGTAGATAAAGGCCAGGCCGCGCGCCTGGAAGGGGCATCGGTGATTGTGCGTGGGGCGATTGGCTATTTTGGCTTTTTTGCCGGCCCTAAAGTGTATGTAGTAGATAAAATGGCTCTGGCCGACCCGCTGCTGGCTCGCCTGCCGGCCGAATTGGGGCCGGATTGGCGCATTGGTCATTTTACGCGCCGGATACCGTCAGGCTATTTAGAAACTTTGCAGTCGGGCCAAAACCAGCTTAACGACAAAAACCTGGCCGCCTATTACGATAAGTTGACCCTGGTCATTCGCGGAAATCTTTTTGACTCAAACCGGCTGCGCGAAATCTGGAATCTAAATACCAATAAGTACAATGCGTTATTAGCCGGTTATCCACCTATTTTTCAGGTAAATCCTGCCCAAACACAGCCAATCACTATAAGTTGGAACCCGGTCGATAACCTTGAAGCTTATATGGGGATTCAAATCAATGTGGGCCAAGTACGGCGTGAGCGTCACATGGAAGTGAATTTGGCGTCCCCGGCTGATGCTTCCAAAGCCAAGGCTGATGACAGGCAGTACCAGCTCACCTACTTTAGGGGCGATTGGCCGCTGGCCACCCAAAACCTTGAAGTGCCGGAGCAACTGCCCCCGGCCGGCTTGGTCAGCAAGGTGGCCATCCCCACCGAAGCCGCCATGCAAGGCTACGACCGGATCAAGATTTTTCCCGCCAATGAGGGTAATCTTCACCGTACCATCTATAGTATTCAGTCCATTAAGCTGCTGGAATAAGAGCCTATCCGAAGGCTAGCGGGCCGGGTTCTCACGCCCGGCTCGGCTGGAATAAGCTGATAATTTCATGGTGATGCGCTGGCAATAGTTAATGGCCCCAGCCGAACGGCATTCTCTCCGCTGGCGTCATTCATCACCTTTAAACGGCTTGAGTCGGCGGGCAAATAGAGACCAATCGCCAGATGATACACCCCAGGCGGCGTTTTGTCGGGCAGGGTAAGCTGGCGCGCCTCTCGTAATTGTGCTCCCGCCGGCCAAAAAGAGGTAGGATAAATAGCGTCAAAGGGCTGAAAGTCAAGATGAGCCACCGCCTGCCCGGCCGCATCCTCCACATGCACAAAAACAGCATAATCTTTGCCTAGGGGGCGCAATACCTGCCAATAAAGCGTCAGCCGAAGCCCGGCGGGCTGAGCTGGGTTGGCGGATAAAAGCTCAGGCTCCAGGGTATAGCCATATAACTTGAGACGATCATCAAAGTTGATGTCAAGCTGCTGTTGGGGGGTGGGTTGGGCCGGGGCATAATAACGCACAATCGCCGCAGTGGTTCTTAATTCTGGCAGACGTTCCGGCTCATTAGAGGCTTGCTGCAACTGCACTGCTTGTTCAAGATGTCGCAGGGCTTCCTGCTGATTACCGGTCAGGGCATATAATTGGGCTAAATCCAGATGATAGCGAAATTGGTGGTCTTCATCCGGCAGATTTTTAAGCAGCCATTGGCCGCAAGCTAACAGGTTATCCAGTAAACTTTCGCCTTTGTTCACCTGGATCACCCAGGTGCGGCCCCATTGGGTAAGGCTAAAACCGGGCACGTTTTCAAACCTGGGGAGGTCTGGGGGAGGGGGCTGCCTGAAGTAAAGCACAAACCAAACCTGGCCAGACTCTTGTAACGTTTCACGTAGTTTTTCAGCCTCCCTAAAGTTGGCAATCTGGCTAAAATATTGGATTGGAAGTTGGGCCGCCGTCAACTGGTTCAGATGATTGAGCTGCCAACGGCATTTATCCTCATCGCCACCCGTTAACTCAAAAGCCTCACATAAAATAATATCGTGGGCCTGGATGTTAGTGCGCAGGTAAGCTGCCGCCGGAGTCCAGGCTTGTTCATTCCTTAAGCGGGTCAAATTCTCAAAAAGTTGAACGGTACGAGGCCCTGCCAGCGCGGTAAGTAAGAAAACCAGGCTCAGGTAAAAGATAGGCCGGGCAAACGACCCAGACGCCGCCCAAAAGCGCCGCGCCAGCGCCGCCGCCGCCTCGCTCAGGGCAACCAGCCCCAATATGCCGAGCAGCAGATAAGCCGGTAGGGTATAAAGATAAAACCTGGCCTGCGCCATGCTCCAGGGGATAATGATTAATAGCAATGAAATGGCTAAAAACGGGACTAACCACCAGGCTATCAGCCACAAAGTTGCTCTACGCCGCTGTGGCCTTAGTAGATTATTGGCGCAGCCGATTAACACCAGGACAAAGAAAATATCCGGCAGTTCTTTGAACTCGCTCAACGGGCTAAAAAGCTGGAACGCATCCAAATATTGCTGAACAAAATGCCAGGTGGGGGTGAACGGCTCAAAGTCCGAGGCGTAACGCCCTTCGGTGGTGGGCACCGCCATAATTTGTGGAATCAAGGGGATGAGTAAAACAAACAAGACTCCGCTGACAAGGCACAGGCTAATGAGATAAGATCGGAGCGCGGCCAGTTTGGCTCCTTTTGAGGAGTGGGTAAACAGCCATTCACCCAGAAAAATCACACCGGAAGATAGCAGCGCAAAAATAACAAAAAAATGGGTATAAAGCCCCAATATCGAGGCTACGATAAAACTGCCCCAAGACCGGGTTGCGCCGGGGTGCTTATAGCCCAAGTGTTTGCTAACAGCTAACCAGAGACCATAAAAAATCAAAATCCCAAAAAACAACATGGCCGAGTAGCCGCGTATCTCGCGCTCATAACGGCTAAACATAGGCGAGAGCGTTAGCAAAAGCGATAAGGCCAGCGCCAGCTCTCTCCCCACCAGAGCCTTTCCCCAACGATAGGCCATAGCTACGGCCAGAACCCCAAAAACCACTGAAATTAAGCGAAAGAAATAGATATTGTCGGTAAGTTGATGGACAATCGCTAACAAAAAGGAATGAAAAATATGGCTGCTGGTATGGTAATAAGCGACCACCTCAAAAGGTGAGCGTCCGGTGATGGTGTTAAAAGCTTTTAATTCATCCGCCGCAATGCGGTTATCGCCCAGGTTGTATAAGCCCGCCCAGGTAGCCAGGAACAGAATGAGTAAGATTAAAGATTGAGTGAGAACTCGTTTGAACACAAAACCTCTTTGGAAGTATGGCGGGCTGGAAGATTGGAAGCGTGGAGAGCGAAAATTCTCCAACCCTCCAACCTTCCAGTCTTCCCTTTACTTTGTCCGCCACATCACTTTTTGCTGAAGCTCGGCCACCCCATAAGCAGTGGTTCCATCGGCCAGGGGGAGCGGTTGCCCGGCGGCGTCAACCAGGCTGATTTCCATCCGGACCGAGGCCGGTTTGCGCCCGCTGATAGCCAGCTCGTGGGCGTCGCTGATAATCTCGGCGGGCTGCCACTCGCTTGAAGGGACTGCCGGTTCAGCCGTTTGCTCCGCCAAAATTTGGCCCGTTTCATCAACCAGCCGCAGGTGGACTTGGTATGGCCGGGGCGTCGGCCCGCCGGCCTGCCAGTAAAGCACAACCGTTACCTGCGCCCCATCGGGCTTGAGGACGCCGCTGAGACCGTAGCCCAGGAGCGTGGCGATTGGCCCAAAGGCTGCCCCGGCCTGAAACTGCATGGGCGGGGCCACAAAATTGGCCTTGCGATCTATAATGATGAGCCTGTCCAGCCCAACTGCCGGCCCAAGCTGCTGGCCAGTGGCTGCATCGGCCAGGGCTAATTCTAGCGAATAGCGGGCGGGCGGCAAATGGCCTAATGGCAGCGGCCAGGGGTCGCGCAAAGCAGCCCCGGCCGGCCACTGCATGGTGGGCAAACGGCCATAAACCGGCCGGCCATCCCAGGCGGCAACAATTTGTCCGGCTTTATCCACCAGCCGCAGCGATACCTGGTAATCGCGCCGGAAAGTATCGAGGGCCTGCCAATGCAGCGTAACCCAAACCGTCTCGCCGGGCGTAGCCTCGGCGCTGCTCAAATCGTAACCGTGCAGGCGCAGATCAGGCGCAACTTGAACATTGGTCACGTGACTCGGTTCGGTCGGCCCTACCGGCCAGCCCGTCACCTGGAGTGAACTCCCTGCCTCAGGCAGGGTAAATTGACCTACCTCACCGGCGGCGTTGGCAAAGCCGGCCCGCAGGCTGTATGCGCCAGGCGGCAAATCGGGCGGTAGGGCCAGGCTGGCTTGACCCTCCACCACCGCGTCGAGCTGCGCCGCTGCTGCGCTGAACTCCGGCAGCGGGGCGGCGGCGGCTTCGCTCCACACATAGCCCTGGGGGTCAACCAGTCGCCACCAAAAACGCTGCTGTTGAGCCTGGCCTTCATTTTGCCAGTACAGGTGCAGCTTGAGAGAGTCGCCCGGTTTGAGGGCGGTCAGGTCTGTGCTGCCGGCGTCGTAGCCAAAGAGGGTGGCCACGCCTTCCAATTTGCTGCCGACCAAAAAAGCCGGACGAGGGACGGCATAGAGCCAGGTATAATCCAGACCGTGATAATGGGCCACATACAACTGCGGTTGGCGGCGCAGATAAGCCAGCACCCCCGGTGGAAAAAGGCCCAACTGCTGCTCATCCACGTGCCACAGCACGTAGTCGGCCTTAAACCACTGGGCCGAGCGCAAATCCTCCTGGGGGCGCAGCCGTCCGGGGAAAAAAGGCTGGCAGCGGGGCAAATTAGTGCCGCACACCAGGGTTTTGGCGTTGATCCCTGGTTGGGTTGACAGGTGGCGCAGAGCTTCGTCCACCCCTTCGCCGTGTCCGATGGGCAAAGCCCAGGCCCAAAACTCCGGGCCCCCGCTCAAGGGGTTAAAGTAAGTGGAATAAAGGGGGTGGTAGCGGCCAACGTGCCAGGTGAGGGCGGCGATGAGCAGAATCGCGGCAAAGGAGATAAAACGTGGTGCGTGGTGCGTGGTGCGTGGTGCGTAAAACGTGACACCTGACACTTGACACGTGACACGTAACACTTGACACTTAATTTCAACCGCCGTCAGGATCGCCAGGCCAGGGATGACCGGCAGCAGGAAGCGGTCGAGTTTTTGGCCGGGCAGGGTGATGGCTAATCCGTACAGACCCACATAAAGCAGCAGCCCCAGAATATTTAAATCGGCGGCGGAAGGCTGTTTGATGGTTTGCCACAGCCAGCGCCCGGTGGCCAGCACACTACCCAGCAGCAGCCAGGGGGTCAAGCGCAGGGCGGCCAGCACCGGATAAAACCACGGCCCCGGCCCAAAAGGGTGAACCGCGCCCCAAAAGTACAAAGCAGCCTGTTGGTTGGCCGCTTCGGTGGCGTGGTAGTAGCCTTTATTCCACAGCAGGCTAAAGGTCTCCAGCGGCCTAAACCACCAGGCCGGCCACAGACTGAAAAATATTACTACTGCCGCTACACCCCAACCTAGGAAGGATGAGGGATGAAGGCGGAAGGATGAAATTCCTTTTTCATCCTCCCTCTTATAGGCGGCAAGAGCGTAAAGCAAAATTATGGTAAGCGCTACTGTGCCGCCGGAAAGCTTGGTCAAAACCGCCAGGCCGGCCATGGCGCCCGAAAACCCATTGTAGCGGGCTTGCCCGGTTTTCAGAAAAGCCAGCGCGCCCAGCAGAGAAAGAATCATAAACCCGGCCAACAGCGAGTCGCCCCGGATCATGCGGGTAAAGGCAAGCAAGAACGGTTCCAGGGCCAGCAAGCCTACCGCCAGGGTGGCTACCTGCTCATCCCAGATCAGGCGCAGCAGCGGCCAGGCGGCCAAAATCTGCAGCCCGCTGACCAGAGCCAGGAACATGCGCCGCTCCGGCCAGACCGAAAAGGGCCGCTCCGGGGCCACAAGCTGTTCAAAAGAGACGGGGTGTCCACTCAAGTAGCCCCACAACCATTGGCCGGCCACCCCCAGGGTATTGACCCACATCAGCGTCACCGAGGGCTTGCCATCGCCGACCAGCGTCCCGGCCAAATCACCTTTAGCCAGGGCCAGGGCAAAGTTGTTGTCCCGGCCTAACTCGGCTAACTCGTCCGGCCCGACAAAGATATCCAGGTTGAGCAGGCGTGGCAGCATAACCAGGGCCAGCAGGATGAGCCAGAGCAAAATGGGCCGGGCGGCGGGCCAACGTGTCAAAACAGAATTTTTAGCTGGCATGAGCGGCGTCATCATGGGGTTGTTGGCGGTGTGGTGAGGGTAAAGGCAGGGTCTTGCCGGGCCAGGTATTGTTGAATGGCCTGGGCGGCCAGGGCATGCCCGGCTTCGTTCCAGTGGGCGTCAAAACGAAAATAAAGCTGCTCGCCCTGGGCCGCGTGCGCCTGAAAAACGGGCGTCAAATCCAGGGCGGCGATGCCCTGAGCCTGGCACCAGGCTTTAACTTCCTCCATCGGCCAATCCAGGTGATAGGTTTCGGGCCGGTCTACCAGGGTGGCAACTACCGGCCAATAGGCTTGTTCCTTGGAGGGAAAAAGGATGACAACCAGGCTGGCCTGGGCCGCGTTAGCTTCGGCCTGGGCGGTGATGAGAGCCTGGCGGGTCAGTTCGACTCCGGCGGCTACATATTTGTCGTTGGGATCAAGGCGCTTTTGCCAGTATGGCCGCAGCACAAAGGTCAAATTGAGGGGATGCTCTGCCGTGCCGGGATAAAGCAGGCGCTCATACTCCTCCTCGTCGTCAGGTTCGCCAAAAGGGCTCGCTACCAGATTGTAGGCCACCGACACCCGGTGCAGGGCGCGATCTATGGTCTCGGTTAAGCCAGGGGGGGCGACGGCCTCGCCTTGTTTGCTCAGACGGCCGGTCTCTTCGCGCCAGGCAAAGTGACCATCGTCGTAAAAGTCATTGGGGAAAAAGCTCCACAGGATGAGCTTGGGCTGGAGCGCCAGGCCATACTTTTCCAGTATGCGCAGCCGTTGGATGGAGCCATAGCCGCTCATACCCATATTTACAATCTCCTGGCCGCTGTGAGCCTCCAACTGGGCCACCCAGGTTTGATCGTTGTCTACCCCGTCACCCCAGGTAAAAGAGTCGCCCAGGGCGATGGCCGCCGGCCTGCCGGCAAAACCATCATCCCGAAAACCGATATCCTCAAACCCCAGGGAATTGGTCTGCACTCGAAAGGTGTAATCGGGGTGGCCGCTAACCACCCGGTCAATCCCCGGTAAACTTTTTTGCCAGAGGTAAGGGTCAGGCCCGTAGATGCCGTACATTTGGGCCTGAAAACGAGCCAGCCCGGCCCGGTAGCGTAAGCCCTCTGGCAGCCAATTGCTAAACAGTTGTAAACTACCTTCAATCAGCAGTAAGCCCAACAGCAGGCCAAACAACATCAGAGAAATTTTTTTTAGCATGGCCCCTTTTTAGTGAGAAGGTATTTCACCACCGCAAAGCGCCGAAAATTTGTGCAATTGGTGCTTGTATGGCAAAGTATGATCGGACTCGAGTATGAAATTTAGGTAACTCCGCCAAAGTTACCTGGAAAGAAACGCAAAGACGCAAAGTAGCCAAGTCGCAAAAGGTTTTTATTCAATTTTCTTGGCGTCTTCGCGTCTTGGCGACTTGGCGTTAAAAATGTCCTACTACTACAAATTTAGGCTTGTTCCTTGTGCTAGCCGGTCTATTGTGCCACAGAAGGCGAAAGAGTTACAAATTTGCCGGGTCTGTCCCAATTGCGAGGCGAAACTTTATACACCGGGCAAACCATTAGGCTTTACGGAATATTGAGTGGGTTCTGGTTGCATTTAGCAGCGCCAAAATAGTCACGAATAAATGTTAAACCCCGTTAAATCACAGAAACAGGCCGGTAGAATTCCGGCGCTGGCATGGGTTTCGGTGGGCCGGTGGGGCTGGCTGCTAACCGCCGCCGTCTGTTTGCTGGCCGCCTTGCCCCGCCTGACCTCCCTCTCGGCCTTTCTGGCCAATGACGAAACCATGTACTGGCAGTGGTCCCACACCTTCTTCTTTAGCCTGCTGCGGGGCGATTGGCCGGGCACCATCGTGGGGCCGGGCAACCCCAGCGTGACCCTGTTCTGGAGTCACAGCCTGGTCATGGGGCTAAAATATGGCTGGGCCTGGCTGCAAGGGGTGCAGGCTACCGCCCTGACAACCTGGCCCGACTTCCAGCCGGAAGCCACCCTGGAGCCGCTGCTGCTGCGCCGCTGGCCGATTGTCTTATTCAATACCCTGGCGGTGGTGTTGGCCTATCGCCTGGCCCGGCCTTTGTATGGGGAGCGAGTCGCCCTGGTCGCTGCAATTCTGCTGGCCCTCGACCCCTTTTACCTGGCCGACTCCCGCACCTCGCGCGGCGAAGGGCTACTGGCCGGGCTGATCCTCCTGACCCTGCTGTGCTATCTAAGCTATTGGATGCTGGCCCGGCGGCGCTATCTAATTTTGGCGGGGGTGTTAACCGGCCTGGCCCTGCTGACCAAATTCTCAGCCGTCAGCCTGGTAGCCTGGGCCGCCCTGGCCACTCCCCTGTTGGCTGCCGGTCAGTCTGAACAAAGACGCCCTAATCTCCAATCTCCAATACCACAAGGGTACAATGTCTCCTATCTCCAACTCCACTGGCGCAGCTTGCTGACCCCCTGGCTGGGGTTGGTGCTGGCGGCGGCTGCCACTTTTTGGCTCTTGTGGCCGGCCATGTGGACCGCCCCGCTGCAGGCGCTTGGCTACGTGGCCCGCTTCATCTCCGATGTGGGCGTCAGCGGGCGGGAGAATTACTTTTTTAATCAAATTTACACCGACCAGCTTTTGCCCCTGTTTTACCCGGTGGTGTTTATTTTACGCATCACCCCGCTGGCGCTGGTCGGCCTGATCGCTGCCCTGGGGTACCTGGGGCAAAGTTGGCGGCGGCGCAGCCTGGGCGAGTCAGACCAGCGCCAACCCCTGCTGACCGCTCTGCTGCTACTTTTTGTGCTGATTTACGGGGTCATGATGACCATTGGAACCTTGAAACGGGATTGGTATTTGCTGCCTGTTTTCCCAGCCATAGATGTAGTGGCCGCGGTGGGGCTAACTTGGGCTGGGCAGCGGCTGTGGCAGTGGTGGGGTAGGAGTCGAATTTCTCCCAGCTTCGCCTCGGCGGGTGGGCTGGCGGCCATTTTGCTGGTGCAGGCGCTTACCGCGCTGCCGGCCCATCCTTACTATTATACCTATTGGAATCCCCTGGTGCTGGGGGATCGCTGGGCCGCCGATGCCGTGCGGGTGGGCTGGGATTTGGATTTAAGCGCCGGGGCCTACTACCTCAACAGCAAACCACATGCCGAAGAACTGCGGGTGGCCACCCGCAGCACACGCGGCTTTCAACAAATCTTCAAAGGCCACACCATCCGCTGGGTGCCGGAGCAGCCCTGGATTCAAGCCGATTACCTGGTGGTGCGGCGTAACCACTTGCAGCGCGAAGAGATTGACCCGGCTCTGCTGGCTTATGTGGAGCATCTCAAAATAGACCACGTGGTCAATATCGGCGGGGTGGATTACTTGTGGGTTTACGAAGGGCCGCGCGCCCAATACTTTGCCGGCCCCAGCACACTGGCCGGTAAAGCCATCCTCATGGGCTACAACCTGGGCCAATCTGCCAAAGACACGCCAAGCGCAATAACCAATAACCAATTACCAACCCCCAATCTCCAATCTCCAACCTCCAACCCCACACCCCTCGCCCCCAGCGACACCCTGGCCGCCAAATTCTACTGGCAAAACCAGGGCATGACCCCCGATGACGACCTCTTTCTGCAACTGGTGGACGCCAACCAATATGTCTGGTCCGAGGCAGTGGCCCAACCTTTGCCCGGTTTTGAAAAAGCCGCCCTCACCGATAAACAACTGGTCGAGAGCCAGCTTGAGCTGCTGATTCCGGCCGGGACGCCGCCCGGAACCTATTTTTTGCGCAGCGGCGTCTACAGCCGCTCCCGCCAGGAAACCCTGGGCTACTTCACCCTGGCCTCCGATGGAGACAAAGTCAGCGTAGAGAAGTCGCCTGACGTAACCTCAAAGGTCGGCCTAAACCCGGCCTATCCCCTCAATGCGACCCTCTCACCCCAGCTAACCTTGTGGAGCTTTGACCTGCCCGACAAAACTCTGTTTCTAAGCCGGCCCACCTGGTTAACCCTTTATTGGCAGGCCGGCCCGCAGCCCGGCGCGGATTACGTCATCGCCCTGCAACTGCTGGACCAACAGGGACAGGAGACCGCCTATTGGTTGGGGCGGCCCGTTTTGAGCGGTTATCCCACCAACCAGTGGGCCGCCGGTGAGATAGTGCGCGACCCCTGGCGGCTGGAACTGCCGGCTAACCTTGTCCCTGGTGATTACACTTTGCAGCTTAACCTGTTTGATGCGGCCAGCCAGGCCAAAGTGGGGCAAACCGGCCTGGGGCCGGTACAGGTCGTCAAACGCCGCCAGCAGTTTGAACTGCCGGCGGTGCAGCATCCACTCCAGGCCGGCCTGGGTGATCGCATCAATTTATTGGGGTATGACTTGTCCACCGAGCCGATTACCGGCGGCGGGCGGGTGCGTTTGACCCTGTACTGGCAAGCGTCTGGCCCGCTGGCTACCTCCTATACCGTCTTTGCTCATTTGCTCAACCCGGCGGGCCAGGTGGTCGGCCAGCACGACGGCCTGCCGGCCGAAGGGGCCATTCCCACCACCGAGTGGGCCGCTCACGAAATTATTAGCGACCGCCATCTGATCGAATTTCCGGCCTTGCCGCCCGGCGATTATAATCTGGTAGTGGGCATGTACGACAGCGCCACCGGGCAGCGATTGCCTGCCTTCGGCGGCGGCACGGTCATCCCCCTGGAAACTATTCCACTGCAATAGCTGATGGTGACTCATTCTTCGGCTCATTCTACCCTTCAGGCGGCTGTTTGGCCGCTGCTCGCCTCGCCTCCGGTTTTGGCGGCGGTCATCTTCATCCTGGCTCTGGCCCCCCGCCTGCTCAACCTGGATGTGTTTGTTGGCCCGGACGAGTTCACCTGGGACGAACGCTCGGCCAATTTTACCCACGCGGTGGCCGGCGGCCAGTGGGCCAAAACCTATCAAGATGGTTATCCCGGCGTCACCCTGATGTGGGTGGAAACTGTGGGGGCCTGGCTGCGCTACGGCGCTCAACGGTTGAACGGCCCGGCCGATTGGGAGGCCATCGTCGGCCCGGCCGATACCATGGCCAACCTGAGCCACAAGCGGCAGGTGCTGGCCGGCTTTAATGCCCTGCTGGTGGTGGCCGGGGTGCTGCTGGTGCAGCGTCTCTTTGGCAGCCGGGTGGCCTGGCTGGCCGGCTTTCTATGGGCTTTTGACCCTTTCCTGCTGACCGAGTCTCGCGCCCTGCGCAGCGAAGGCATTTTGGCCGGCTTTATGAGCCTGGCCGTGTTGAGCTTGCTGCTGTATGTGCGCCGGCCCAGCCTGCGTTATGCCCTCCTGGCCGGGGTACTGACCGCCTTGGCGGTGTTGAGCAAAGTATCGGGCATGGCCCTGCTGCCTGTTGGCGGTGTGGCGATTGGCGCAGCCGCCTG
>CAZDMM010000159.1:0-11830 GCA_964505845.1 uncultured Caldilineaceae bacterium | reverse complement strand
GGCGTAGGGGGAGTTGCAGCAGCGGCCCGGCTCTGGCTTACCCCATTCCGCCCGGCGCTGCTGAGGGCAAAGATGATAATTAAGATAAACAAGCGGCGCATACTGATACTCCCAAAAACAAAGATACAATAAAGCAGGGAGCGAGAAGGCGAAGAGAAAAAGTTTCTGCCTCCTCGTCTCACAATTCTAAAATTATACCATGCGCCGTGCCGGTAGAGCGGTCAACCAGGCGTCAGTTTGCCAACGAAAGAGCAACGCCCTGAGCGCCAGTTGGAAGAAAAATATATATAAAATGCATATAAAATGCATAAATAAAGTATAGACAAAATAAATATTATCAATATAATAAAATATGAAAATAAGTAAACGACTGGGTGACTAACTGACTATTTTCCAGGGAGTGTTATCATGGCTAAAGTGATTGGTTCTCTCTTCAATCTCAGAATTTCCGGGGCGGTAGGGGAGCTAATATTTGATAAACGCGGCTTTGTTCGGGCTAAGGGTGTTTACCGGGATCGTAAAACTACCAGCCAGGGCAACTTCCGCCAGGCGTTGACGGTGGCGCAGCGCTGCGTCAAGCTTTGCGGCCCGGCCACCCGGCAGCAAGTCAAAGCCATCACCCCGGCCGGGGCGCGCTGGAACTGCCACCTGATGAAAGCCTTGCTTGGCCCGCAGCGAGCCAGCTACAGCCGCTACATCGAGAATTTTAGCGCCCCGGCGGTAGACCAGACCGGCTGGGAAGCAACGGCGCTAAAGATGGGCTTGCAGGCCATCAGCCTGGACTATGCGGCCGAGGCCGGCACTTCGCCCGGCGTCCAGTTGTTCATCCTGGCTTCAACCCTGTTTGAACTGGGCCTTTACACCGATTTGGGCCGGCCGGCGGCCAATGCGGAAATGTGGGGGGAGAGGGTTAGGGGGTAGGAACAGATAGACCTCACAGGTACGCCACACGAAAACCTGCGAGGTCTGACCCGACCCATTTGATAATCTGACCATACCTGGTTACAATGGAGGTATGCACGTACCGGGGCTGGCCTTTTTTACAATGCAATTGGAAAAAATTATTCCCTCAGAAGATTTATAATAGTAAATCACTATTTTCTCATGGCCCTATCCTTACCCAGCCCGCCGAACAGTCCCGCCTTGCTACCCCGTTACCCTTCCCCCGCCCAACTTCTGCTCTTTTTCCTGCTGCTGCTCTGGCTGGCGGCGGCCCCGATTATTATTGGCATCGCCGTCGCCTTGCAGCCTACCGCCTGGCCGGAGTTAGGCCACAGCCTGCTGGCGGTGGGGCTGCTGGCCGGCCTGTTGCTCATCCCCTTTGGCGGCTTTGCCTTTTTAACGCGCACACCCGGTTGGGCGGCAGCCCGCCCCCTGGCCGTGATGTTGGTCGGCGTGGGCCTATACATCTCGCTCGATGCCCTTATCCGGGCCGTGGCCGAGCCGCCACAGACACAAGCTACCTATCTGCTGCCCTTACCGGGCCTGATCCTCCGTCTGACCCTGCTCACCCCGGCGGCGCTGCTGCTGGGCGGCCTGGGCCTGGGCTCGCGGGCTGACCTGCGCCGGGCCTTGGGCTTAAGCGCGCCCCATCCGCTGGGGCTGCTGCTGGCCCTGACCGCCGCTGCCATCCTCACCCTGGGCTGGCCGCTCACCGGCGCTCTGGGCGATGGCTGGACTTCGCAAATGCTGCTCATCCAAACTCTGGCGGTGGTGCTGCCGGAAGAGTTGTTCTTTCGCGGGGTTATACCGGCTCTGCTAAACGACGCAAATCTTTCCCATTCGCCTATGCGCTCATTCGCCTATGCGCTCATTCCACCCTTCATCTACCTGGCCTACATTCCCAGCCTAATTTTGCCGCACCAGGAGTGGGGCTGGCTGCTGTTTCTCAGCGCCCTGCCGCTGGCTCTGCTGGCCCTGCAACTGCGCCGGCTTACCGGCGCTATCTGGGCCGGGACGCTGCTGCTGTGGTTGAGTCGAGCCGCTCCCCTGCTCTTTACCGATCCCCGCGATGAACTGCCGCTGCTGACCGAACCCTGGCAAACCGCCGCCCGGCTGTGGCTGTTGGCCGGCGCCTTTGTTTTGGCCGGGCTGGTGTGGTGGGCGGGCCGTTGGCTGGCCCCACGCTGGCGGCTGTCTGGCCGTTCCACGGTAGGGCTGGGCCTGGCCGTGTGCCTGCTCAGTTGGGGGATGTGGTTAGGGATGTGGCTGGGCCTGGGTCGCCCCGGCTTTTATGATGATGGCTTCCTCATCGTTATGACGGAGCAGGCCGATTTGAGTGGAGCCGCCGCCATCACCAACCTGACGGAGCGCCGGGCTTTTGTGCAGGAGCGGCTGATTGAAACCGCCAACCGCACCCAGGGGCCGGTGCGCCAGGCCCTCGAGGCCGCCGGGCTGCCGTATCGCCCCTTTTATCTCATCAATATGATCCGGGTAGAAGGCCATCATCGCCAGATGGAGCAGTTTGCCCACCTGCCCGGCGTCGCACGGGTGATGCTTAACCCCAACGTCCGGCCTTATCCCCTGGCCGCCGAGGTGGGTTATGGCGACACGCCCCAGGAGGGCCGGGGCGTCGAGTGGAATCTGAGCCAGGTGCAGGTCGACCAGGCATGGGCGCTGGGCTATACCGGCCAGGGGGTTGTCGTCGCCGGGCAGGATACCGGCTACGACTGGCAGCATCCGGCCCTGCGTCGGGCCTACCGCGGGGTTGACGCCGCCGGGCATGTCAACCATAATTATAACTGGCACGATGCCTGGGATAACACCGCTGTCCCTTTTGACGACGGACAGCACGGCACTCATACCATGGGCACGATTCTGGGTGATGACGGGCAGGGCAACCAAATTGGCATGGCGCCCGGCGCACGCTGGATAGGCTGCCGCAACATGCGGCGCGGCCTGGGCAACCCAGCCAGCTATACCGACTGCATGCAGTTCTTCCTGGCCCCTTACCCGTTGGGGGGCGACCCCTTTAGCCAGGGCGATGTGACCCAGTCGCCGCAGGTCGTCAATAACTCGTGGGGATGTCCCGATATTGAGGGCTGTGATGACGCTATATTGCAGCCCGCCCTGGATGCGCTGCACACGGCCGGCATCATGATGGTGGTCAGCGCCGGCAATGATGGCCCGGCCTGTGCTACGGCGGTAGAGCCGCCGGCCCGCTACGCCAGCGCCTTTTCGGTGGGGGCAACGGAGGCAGACGGCGCGATCACCGGTTTTAGCAGCCGGGGGCCGGTGTTAGAGGGTCAATCGCCCCTGCTAAAACCCGACATCGCCGCGCCGGGGGCCGATATTCGCTCCAGCATCCCCGGCGGCAGGTATGGCACAGCCGCCGGCACCAGCATGGCCGGGCCACACGTGGCCGGGCTGGTGGCCTTGATCTGGTCGGCTAACCCGGCCCTCACCGGCCAGCTTGACGCCACCGAGGAAATTATCCGGCAGTCGGCCCGGCCCATGCCTGTCAGCGCAGCCTGCCCGTTGAACCCAAACCCGGCCAGTAGCTTGCAGCGCCTGGTTGAGCTTGAGGGAGCGGGCAGCGGTCTCATCTGCGCCTGCGGCGGGATGAGCGGCGTACCCAACAATGTTTATGGCTGGGGTGAGATTGACGCCCTGCAAGCGGTGAAGCTGGCGCTGGTAAGGAAGAATGGAGGATAGGAGGGTTGGCAGATTGGATAATTACCAATCCGCCAACGGGGTTATGATAATCTTTCGACGTTTTGCCCAAACTGACCTCGCTGCCCTGGCGCACCTCAGCGTCGCAATTGAGACAGCCGATGAAAACATCAGCCGTCCCCCTGACGAGATTCGGGACAATCAGGCGCAGGCCCTCCCCGATTTGACCCGCACCGGTTGGTTGGCCCAGGTTGAGGACAGCAGTTTGATCGGCTATAATTATGGCGAAGTGGTCTCCGGCCCAAAGGAGGTCAATTTTTGGCTGCGTGGCGGGGTTCATCCAACCTGGCGCGGGCAGAGTGTGGGCCGGGAGCTGCTCCGCCGCACCTGGACCGACCTGGAACGGCTGCGGGCAGGGTTTGGCTCACAGCCGGCCTGGGTAAACGCCTGGGCTTACCAGCACGACCAGGCTCGCTGCCATTTATTCGGCCGGTTCGGCTTGCGGCCAGACCATATTTATCATGAGCTGGTTTTACCGGCCGACCAGATTCCGCCACCGGCCGGGCTGCCCGCCGGTTTCATTATTCGGCCCTGGGATGAAAGTGACTGTGCGGCTGCGGCCGCCCTGCGAAACCGGGCTTTTGCCCACAGTTGGGGCTACCAGCCCACCACCTCAGAAGCCCTGCGGCGGCGCTTTCAAACGGGCCGGTACGAGCCAACCTTGAGTTTAACAGCCTGGCAGGCCGGTCAGATGGTCGGCCTGATCCATGCCTGTTTGGGTGGGACGCGGCGGCAGCGGCGCGAGGGCGAAATTGTGTGGGTGGCAGTGGAGGAGTCTTTGCGCGGCCGGGGATTTGGCCGGGAGCTTATGCTCAGGGCCATGCACGCTTTGCGTCAGGCCGGGGCAGAGCTGATTGCACTCAGCACCGACAACTACGCCGGCCGGGTCAACCTGGGCTTGTTCACCGGCCTGGGCTTTACCATACGCCAGGCGGTTGTGGATTTCCGGCGAGAAATCGTTTCAAAGTGAGGCATGCATGGACTTAATCGAGAAATTCAATACACTGTTTAACGCGGCGGTGCGCTCGGCTACCTCACCCCGCGAGCGGCGCAGCGCCCTGGAACAGTTGGAACAGGAGCAGTTGGAGGCGATTCGCCAGGCCCTGGCGCAGGTGGAACTGCGGGAGCGCGAAGCCGCCGAGCGGGTCAAGCTGGAGCAGAGCCAGGCCGAAGCTGCGGCCCAGCGCGGCGACCTGAACGAACAGCGCGCCCATCAGCGCCGGGCGGCAGAATTGGAGCGTCACCTGCAAAACGAGTCGCTGCAGGCCATTAATTTAGAGGAAAAATTGCGGGCGCTGGAAGAGAAGCTGGCCCTGGCCAAAGAAGCCGTAGACAAAGAGGCGCGCCAGGCGGCGGCCCGCAACGAGGCCGCCAGCCAGGTTCTGGCCGGCGGCGCGGTCACTCAGGCCGAGAAAAAGCCGCCTGCAACGACGACTGAGGTTAAGCCTCAATTTGCCGGGGATGAGCCGGCCCTGGCGGCTCGTAAATCTCGCCTGTCCGATTAGAGTGGTTGTGAATGAGAAAAACAGCGCAATTTCTGTCGCCGGTTTTGAGCTATAGCTGGCGGCAGGGCCTCAGGTTGGGCGTCATCCTGGTGGTGCTGCTATTGGGGCTAAACGGGTACGTGCTGGCTTCAACCCAGGGGCAGAATTTTGATAATATCAACAGTTTGCCCCACGAGCGGGTGGCCCTGGTTTTTGGGGCCGGTATTCGCTCCGATGGCCGCTTAACCAGGGTGTTAGCAGACCGGGTGGAGGCGGCGGTAGAGTTGTACCAGGCCGGGCGGGTGCAAAAGCTGCTGTTTAGCGGCGATAACAGCAGCAGCTATTATGATGAGGTCAGCGCCATGCGCCGTTATGCCCTGGAGCGAGGAATTCCGCCAGAGGACATCACCCTGGATTACGCCGGCTTTAGCACTTACGAAAGTTGTTACCGGGCGCAGGCGATTTTTGGGGTGCAGCAGGCGATTCTGGTGACGCAGCGTTACCATTTGCCGCGCGCCTTGTACACCTGCCAGCATCTCGGCGTTGAGGCTGTCGGCTATGGGGTGGACGACTGGGGAGTTTACCCTGATATTGTGATGAGCCGGTTTGTGGTGCGGGAGTCGCTGGCTACCCTAAAAGCGTTGTGGCAGCTTCATATCACCCATCCTCAGCCTACCTTTCTTGGCCCTGTGGAAGAGGTCAAGTAAACAAGTCACCTTCCCGGAAGTTATGAACTTCCGGGAAGGTTTCATCCGCTTTAGCGCACAAAATGTAAGGTTTGGAACTGCTGCCGGAAGGCGATTACCTCCGGCTTAATCCGCTCCGGCGGCTCCCCTTTGACCAAAATGCGGGCAAAAAAGCCGGCCACCGCTGGCATGTCGCCCGGCCGCAGTCCCCAGCGGGTGATTTCTTGCGTGCCCAGACGGATGGCGTTGTAATCGTCCGCTACGGGCGGCAGGGGCAGACCGATGCCGCTGGTCAGCAGGTTGGCCTTTTCCAGGCGGCGCGAAGCGGTCGTGCCGCCGCCAAACTGGGCAGCCGGCAGGGCAATGTGGTGCGAAGCGGTAAACCCTTTGCCCTCCACCCGGTAGACCGGACAGCCCTGCTCGTGGAGAGCCTGGGCCAGGGCCTGGGCGTTGGCGATGCACATGCGGGCATACTCCCGGCCAAAGTCGCGCAAATCCAGGGCGGCGATGATGAGAGCCGCCGTTTTGCTCAAATCAAAATTGGCGGTCAGGCCGGGGAAGGCGATTTTGTCCAGCCGCTCGGCCAGCTCCGCCGAGTTGGTCAACACCATCCCCGACGGCGGCCCACCGAAGGATTTGTAGGTGGAAGAGGTCATCAGGTGTGCATCTTCGGCCAGGGGCTGCTGAAACTCGCCGCCGGCTATCAGGCCCGACATGTGGGCCGCATCGTACATCAGCCAGGCCCCCACCGAGTCGGCAATCTCACGCACGGCGGCCACCGGGTAAGGGAAGAGGCACATGCTCCCGGCGATGATAATGAGGCGCGGCTTGATCTCCTGCGCCCGGCGAGCCAACGCTTCCAAGTCAACGGTCATCTGGGCGGCGTTGTACGGTACCTCGTAAATTTCCAGGCCATACAGGCCGGCCGCCCCGGCGGCGTGGTGGGTCACATGCCCGGCGGCGGCTTCGGAGAAGGCCATGATGCGGTCGCCGGGCCGAGTGCAGGCCATGTAAGCGTACAAATTCGCCAGCGAGCCGCTGCCTACCCGAAACTCCACGTAATCACAGCGGAAAATCTCTTTGAGCAGTTCGGCGACGATGATCTCAAGCTGCTCGGCATATTGGAGGCCGGTTTCGTACTTGTCGCCAGGGTAGCCCAGGCTGGGCCGGCTGCCCACGCCCGCGCTCAAAAATCTGGCGGCGCGCGGGTTCATAATGTTGGTACCGGCATAAAAGCTGAGGCACTCCCGATCCATAAACTGCTCATGCCGGGCCAGCAGTTGTTCCACCTCGGCTTCAAGTTGGGCCGAAGTCAGCGCCCGGTAGCGGGCGGCCTGGGTTTGGATGGCTGCCTCAAGTTCAGTGGGGACCCAGTTTCGAGTGGGTGATGATTGCATAATTTGTAGGGCGATCCACTTATCCGAATTTTTCCGCCAATTTGGTCTTGAGCCACTTTTTATCCGCCGGCAAATTGTAGCAGCGAATTCCGGTGGCGTTGTAAATAGCATTAATGATAGCCGGGGTGGTGGGGATGGAGGCCAACTCGCCCACGCCTTTGGCCCCGTATGGCCCGTCGGCAGTTTCTTCCTCCACAAAGAAGGAGATCACTTCCGGCGTCTGGTCAATGGTGGGCAACTTGCATTTATTGAGACTATCGGTTTTGACGTAGCCGTTCTCCACCACAAAGTTTTCCTGAATGGCCATGCCCAGGCCCATCGAGATGCTGCCTTCAACCTGCCCTTGCAAGGCCAGCGGATTCATCACCCGCCCCACGTCGTTGGCGGCGATGACCTTGAGCACTTTGGTTTCGCCCGTTTTGAGGTCTACCTCAACCAGGGCCGCCTGCGCCCCAAAGCCAAAGGCAAAGTGATGATACTGCGGCGTCATCGGCGCCACGTATTGGTAGCTCATCTTGGGCAAACGCCCCTCGCGGCGGGCCGCTTTGACCACCTCGGCCAGTTCCACGCTGTGGCCGTTGCTGCTGACCCGTCCCTCGGCAAAAATCAAGGTTTGGGGGTCGGCATCCAGCAGTTCGGCGGCAGTCTGGCTGAGCATGGTGCGCACCTCGCGGCTGGCGTAGCGGGCGGCGTTGCCGGTCACATAAGTTTGGCGAGAGGCGGTGGTGGCGGCGCAGTCCAGGGTTAAATCGGTATCGGCTACCAGCACGTCTACCTTGTCATACGGCACGCCCAGTTCTTCGGTCACAATCTGGGCCAGCACCCCCACCAAACCCTGCCCAATCTCCGAGGCTCCGGCCCGCACCGCCGCCCGGCCGTTGGCAAAGACCTCTACCTCGGCCCCGGCGGCGTCATACGCGCCGCTGCCAAAGCCGGTGTTTTTGTAGGCGCAGGCGATGCCCCAGGCCCGGCGCTTGTCGCCCTCTACCGCCACAAAGGGATGTTTCTCCATCTCGGCGGCCACCAGTTCCAACGCCTGCGGCAGGCCGACGCTCTCCGTCAGCTCGTGACCGGCCAGGGTCTTCTTGCCCACCGCTAAAATATTCTTGCGCCGAATCTCGAGCGGCGAGATACCCAGCATCTCGGCCAACTCGTCCATCTGCGACTCCATGGCAAAGGTGCTCTGGGTCACGCCAAAACCCCGGAACGCGCCGCAGGGCACGTTGTTGGTGTACATGGCGTAGGTGGTCACTTTGGCGTTGGGCACCGAGTGCGGCCCGGCGGCATGGGTGGTGGCCCGCAGCATCACATGATTGCTCAGGCTGGCATAAGCGCCGCCGTCGCCGTAAATCTCCACCTCATGGGCCATCAAGGCGCCGTCTTTTTTGGCCCCGGTTTTCATTTTGATAATGGTGGCATGCCGTTTGGGGTGGAACAGCAGCGACTCTTTGCGGCTGAACACCATTTTGACCGGCCGCTTGGTGGCCCAGGCCGCCAGCGCCACGTGAATCTGCACCGACACGTCCTCTTTGCCGCCAAAACCGCCCCCAATCAGGCAGTTGACCACTCGAATCTGGCTTTCGGGGACGTTCAGGGTGGCGGCGATTTGCTCCCGGTCGCCAAAGGGGATTTGCCCGCCGCAGTACACGGTGATGCGCCCGGTGGCTTCCGGCACGGCCAGCCCCGCCTCCGGCTCAATAAAGCCGTGCTCCACAAATTGGGTGGTATACTCCCGTTCCAAAATCACATCAGACTGGGCAAAACCGGCCTCCACGTCGCCGTGCTCCAAATTGTACACCGCTTTAAAGTTGCCGGTGGGGTGATGCTCATGCAGCAGCGGCGCGCCGGGCTGGGCCGCCTCTTTGGGGCCGGTCACCACCGGCAGCGGCTCGTACTCCACCTGGATTAATTTGAGGGCGGCCTCGGCTATCTCTTCAGACTCGGCCACCACCAGGGCCACGGCATCGCCCACGTAGCGCACCTTGTCGTAGCACAACACCGGCCAGTCCACCTCATGCACCCCGCAGTCTTTGCGACCCGGAATGTCGGCGGCGGTGAGGACGGCGACCACCCCTGGCAGAGCTCTGGCCGCGCTCACGTCAACCTTGAGCAGGCGGGCGTGCGGGTATTGGCTGCGCAGCGCCCTGGCATAGAGCATGCCCTCCACGTACAAATCGTCGGCGTAGATGCCCTTGCCGGTCACTTTGCTGACCGCGTCGGGCCGGGGCAAGGGCCGGCTGATGGCTTTTAAGGGCTGTTTGACTCCCGGCAGCGGCGGTGCTTCTTGCCCGGCGGCCTGTTGAATGGCTCGGATGATGGCATTGTGGCCGGTGCAGCGGCAAATATTAAATTGGTGGCCGTCGTAAATCTCTTCCAGGGTAGGGTTGGGGTTTTTCTCCAGCAGGGCGACGGTGGACATGATAAAACCGGGCGTGCAGAAGCCGCATTGGGTGGCCCCCTGGTCAATATAGGCTTGCTGCACCGGGTGCAGGCGGCCATCGGGGCCGGCCAGGCTCTCCACCGTGCGGATATTCGCGCCCTCGCACCGTTTCATGGGGGCCAGGCAAGAGCGCACCGCTTCGCCATCTTTGATGACCATGCAACTGCCGCAGTGGCCGGTGCTGCAGCCATCTTTGACGCCGGTCAGGTGAAGCTGGTCGCGCAGCACATCCATCAACAAGGTTTTGGGCGAAGCGGTCACCTGCTGCTCGATCCCGTTGACCGTTAAGGTATAAGTTTGTTTCTCTGACATTGGGGTGGCCTCCTCAAAAAATAGACCGTCGACGGGCGACCGCCGACCGCCGAAAAGCATTTTCATTACTGGCAGCGTGCCACAGGTTCGTGAACACTCCTCTGAAAATAGACCGAGGACGGAGGACCGGAGACGGGTGATAAATCCCGGTCAGCGGTCCCCGGTCTTCGGTCATCATTTATTATACCGCCGCACCAACCGCAGCCGGAGCAGATCATCCCGGAAATAGGAAATGGCTTTGGCGACCGGCTCGTGGTTTGGGTTGTAGATCAGTTCCTCCAAGGAGAGGAGGGCCGTTACCGGCTGGGGCAGGTCGAGCCGGTCCACCAGCCAGGCCGGGGCCATCAAGGGCGTAATCTCGCTCACATAGTAGGCTAACTCTTGCTGGCAAAAGGTGGGCAAAAATTCAAAGATGGGCAGGCGTAAATCGTCAAAGGTGTAGGGGCGCTTGATGAGCGTAGGGGATAAATAGGTTTGGGTAAAGATGACCGGCTTATCATCGGCCTGGAACAGCTTGTGGACGGACAGCACCGCCGCGCCCGGCGGCAGCCGCAACTGGGCGACGGTAGCTACATCGGCCGGCTCTTCCTCGGCCCGGAGGAGGTGGATGGCGGGGGTGTAGCCGTGCTCACGGATGAGGGTTTCATAGGGCACCACCTCTTCCAACCGGCTTTTAACCAGTTGGCTGGTCTCAGCGATGAAGGTTCCCGCGCCCTGCTTGCGGATGATAAAACCCTCCATCTCCAAGCGGCTGAGGGCATCCCGCACCGTGTTGCGGCTCACATTCAACTCCGTGGCCAAATCGGTTTCCGAGGGCATGCGCCCGGCCTCAAACTCGGCATTGAGGATGCGCTGCTTGAGAAAGGTTTTGACTTGCTCGGTTAAGGAAGGACTGCGTTTGAGCATGTTACGACGGCTGACGGCTGACCGCTGACCGCCATATTTTCTGCCGTCGGCGGTCGTCAGTCTGCGGTCGTTTATTGTTGGGTGGTTGGGTTGTAGGACGACTTATGGGTTTATTATCGCACGGAAGAGGGGATTTGTCAATAGTGTTGATACAGAATGGAGATTTATATTCTGGTTGGTGTCGTAAAGACAACAGGTATCGACAATGAACCGGGTAACCAGAAAGTTGTGATTTGAATGGAATAAATATCTGAAAGAAAAACTTCATGAAAACGAACTGGAAGTTGATTAACAACGGAAGGAAAGGGTCTATCTAAATAAGGGGCACCAGTAGGAACAGCCCAATTACCCTCTTTGTATAGAGGAGCATCTTTCGGGCCCACAATAAACCTGAAATGTAAAAAACCTTGATCAAAACGAGATTTTGCACCATCCACCAACTTAACGGCATGATACGATGCTTCACGCTCAGCTTTTAGGAAAGCTTCAATACGTCTTTGAGAATCACTTGGAGGTGAATGGAATTGGACAGTCGTCTCTTTTCTCAATTCCCTGAGGTACATCCCGTCTGCAATGCTCATTCCAAACCAAAGGAATCTTTCATTACCAAGATCTGGAGTTCTTCCGGCAGCATAATGCTTTTTTGATCCTGGATTTGTAAAATGCCATCTTTGTCTTTCGATCTCCAAGCTAGCGTGATCTAATAAAAAGGATTTTTTCGGTGAAATATTTCGTCCAATAGTTGTTTGTATCCAATCAGGTTTTAGAGCTTATCATACTCTTCCGGTTCGACATCAGGCGCCTTGGCCAGAACCGCTAATAACTTCTCTCGACTGCCTCGCTTGGCCCTGGCTTCCAAATAATCTACCGTCATCAGGGTGGCGATCTTCTCCGCAATCGCCAAGGTGGCAAACTGATTCATCGAAACGCCTT
>CAZDMM010000158.1:9774-11832 GCA_964505845.1 uncultured Caldilineaceae bacterium | reverse complement strand
GTCGCGCAGCGACGGGGTGAGGGCTAATCCGAAAAAGTCCCTTGATTTTGCACTATGCCTCTGCTACCCAGTCCCCATATCATTTCGAGGCCGTAGGCCGAGAAATCCCCGGAGCGTTACATCGGGCCTTTGGTTCAGCGAAGCCGAGGGATGGCCTGAGTTAATCCAGGTGGAAAACCTCTTCCAGTTCAATCATGGCCTCATCGGCGTGCGCTCCGCCCAGGCCCTCAAAGTAAGGGGCCATAAACTCCTGCCATTTGGCATTGATTTCTTCTTTAGCCATGCCGGCCAGCGCGTCCTGGAAGCTGCCTGGTGTTTCAAAATAGCCAAACAGCAGCCCATCCGGGCGCATAAAGAGCGAGTAGTTATGCCAGCCGGTGCGCCGCAGCGCCGCCAGCATCTCCGGCCAAACCGCCTGGTGATGCTGTTTGTACTCTTCAATTTTTTCCGCTTTGACTTTTAATAAAAAAGCGATTCGTTTCATCGGTATTTTCTCCCTTTTAGCTTTCGCTTTTCAAATCTTCCAGCGGCTTGGTCCAATATTTCACCTCGGTCAGCCGCCGGGCCAGGGCTTCGCGCTCGGCGGGGGTGGATTGGAGGGGGTATTGGCCAAATTCCAGCACGGCGTCTACGGCGGCCAGAATATTTTCCGGCGGCACGTCGCCCAGAATATTGTGGATCGAGGCAAAAACGTAGCCGCCGCCCGGCGCAAAAATCTCGATGCGCCGGCGCACATCCTCGCGCACTTGGGCCGGGGCGCCAAAAGGCAGCACCCGGTGCGAGTCTACCCCGCCGCCCCAAAAGGTGATATTTTTGCCAAAGCGCCGCTTTAGCTCCGCCCCGTCCATATCGGCGGCGTCGGTCTGGACGGTGTTGAAGCAGTCCATGCCGGCGTCAATCAACTCCGGCAGCAGGCTCATCACCGCCCCGTCGGTGTGGAAAAAGACCGCTGCCTGGCTGTTCTCGTGGATGGCCTGGAAAACGGCCTTGTGCCCCGGCAGCACAAACTCGCGGTAGATGTCCAGCTTCATCATCGGGCCGCGCTGGTGGCCCACGTCGTCGGCGCACATGAACACATCCACATACTCGCCGACCGCGCCCAGGTAACGCTTGATGCCGGCGACCAGTTCGTGGGTCAGGCGCTCAAAGAAGTGCTTGGCCAGCTTGGGTTCGCTGAGCATGTGCATGTAAATAGTATCCCAGCCGATGATGCCCTGGGCGTTTTCCAATACGGTGGCAAAATAATCGGCCACAATGGCCTTATCGGTGGTTTCGCGCAGGTGTTGGGCCATCTGCCTGGCCCAAACCAGCTCCTCATCCGAGACCTTGATCCGGCCCATAAAGTTGCCGTCGTAGCTGTCAAACCAGTCATCAATCTCTTTGGCGGTGGTCGCTTCCTTGAGGGGATGGTAGCGCAGCGAAAAGCCGTGCGTGCCTTCGCCGGGCGCTTCGGCCAGCTTGACCCCGTGCTCAAACCATTCGTAATCGCCGCTGGCGTTGCGGCTGGGGTTAAAGCCGGCGGGAACCAGGAACTCGGTCCCGTCCACAAAGGTCCAGGGCTTAAATTCGGCGTTGGGCAGGCCCAGCGACATGCGGTAGCGCGGCAGCGTGACCGTATCGGTGTGCAGCCGCTCGGCCATGGCCGCTTCCAGTTCGGCCACCTGAATCCAGGTGTGAAAGATTCTGGCCCGGCCCTCGCTCAGGTCCAGACGCCGCTTGAGCTTGCCGTAAGCGATCAAGTTGATGCCGGTCACGCCGGTGCCGCCGATGTCAATCGGCACCCGGTCGGCCTCTTCATGCCGGATAGCCGCTAAAACTCGCTCGCGTGAGTTCATAGAGTACCTCCTTAAAATAAACTTCATGTCACTGCGAGCCGCAGGCGAAGCAGTCTCCCGCGTTGCGAGGGGGATTGCTTCGGCCTTCGGCCTCACAATGACGTTTTCAGCGCCGGTTGTGTACCCCTTTCAACTAAACTCCCACCACTGCCCCCGCTCGGCCACCCGGACGAGGTGAGCCAGGGCGGGAAAGGCTTCGTCAAATTTGGCCTTGAGCTGGCTA
>CAZDMM010000158.1:0-9764 GCA_964505845.1 uncultured Caldilineaceae bacterium | reverse complement strand
GTCAGCATACCCCACGGGTCTTCCCAGCCGCTGTAGTGCAGCAGATAAGCCCCATATTTTTCCTGCTCCGGCCGGTATTCAAGCTGCAAGCCTGCCAAAAAGCCGGTTTTGACCAGGTCCTCGACGCCGCTGTGGCCGATTTCCTGGGCCATGGAACTCCAGGTGGTTGCTTCCAGCAGGGCCAGCGAAGGCCGGCGCAGCCGGTCGAGGGCCTCAAAGGGCAGGGTGGTCGTATCCCAGCCGATGATGATTTTGTGTTTTTGCCGCAGTTCAAATTCGATCAGATAGATCACCGCGCCTTCGAAATGGTCTACCGGCAGCGGGGTGATGGCAAAGGGGCCAACCTGAACCGGCCTGCCGGCGGTGAGGGGCTGGTGCTGCAAGGTTTTGCCGCCGCCGTAGCCGTAATGATGCGTCCGGTAGAGATGCTGCTGCGTTATCTCGGTGCAGAAAACCGGCAGCGGCGGGCGAATGTCGTGCATATCCTGCCCTCGCCGCTGGCAGTAAATCTCCGAGAGGATCATTAGCTCGGCGTGGTGGTCAATGTGGCCGTGGGTGATAAACACCGCCAGCGGCTCATCCCAGAAAGCGTCGGCGCAGTGGTCGGCGATGGCTTCCAGCGTGCCCAGGCCCGTATCAAAGAGAAGATTCTGCTTGACCACACCCGCCTGGCCATAGCTCAGCAAGCCGGCCACCTGTCCCCCTTTTTGCTGGCCCAGCCGCCTCTTTTCAATCCAGTAGGCGTAATCTTTGTTAAGCTGGCAGTAGGTTACGTATTCGGACATGACTCCGTTGATCGTAGTAACGACTTTAGTCGTTGTGGGCAGGTGGAGCGACTGAAGTCGCCACTACAAACTATAATTTTTACCTTTATCCGTGTCATCTGTGTTCATCCGTGAGCAATCCTGGCAATCTCGGCCAGGTGATAGAGCGGGTGGGCCGAAAAGGCGTGGCACTGTGAGCCATCGGGAAAATCAACATTCCAATTCTCCCAGGCCGTCGGATAGCCGGCCTCGACCCAGCGCCCCCAGCGCCGCCGGATGATTTCAACCACCGCCTCAAACTGGCGCTGTTGGCGCAGCGCCTCAAAAAGGTAATGGTGCATAAACGGGCTGGCCAAGACCATCTGGCCGGGAAGGGGCTGATCCTCCAAATTCAGCGAGCGCTCGACGATGGCGGCCAGCAAAGGTTCAACTTCAGCCGGGGCCGCCGCGCCGGTCAGCACGGCCAGGGCCGCCGCCAGTTGGGAAAACGTGGTGCGCTTAAGGTCGTCGTACCAGCGCCCCTCATGCCAGAAGGCGGCTCGAATAGCAGCTTGCAGTCCGGCGGCGCGGCGGCGCCACAGGTAGGCCGCGGCGCTGAGACCGCGTTCACCGGCCAGGCGGGCCGCTGTTTGCAGGGCCAGCAGGTAACGTAGGTTATAAACGGCGTTGGGTTCGCTGCGGGAGAGCGAAGCCCAATCCAGAAAGAGCCGCCGCCCCGGCTGGCTGAGGAGCAGGCCGTCGGGGTTGCGGTCCTGCTCAAAACGGTCGAGCATCGTTTGCAGCGCCGGCCACAGCCGGGCGACCAGGCCGTCATCGCCTTGCAGTTTCCAATAGAGCGCCAGCAGTTCCACCCAGGTAAAATTGTAATCCACCACCGTGTAAGCATGGACTTCACCCGGCAGAACGCCGGGCAGCACGCCATCGGGGTAAACGCCCTGCGCCGCCATTTCGATGACCTGCCGCAGCGGGCGCATATCGTCGCTCAGGGCGGCCATGCTCAGGCTTTGGGGCAGGGCGTCGCCCAGCCACTGCGAACTTTCCCGCCAGACGCAGTCTACAAAACCATCTTGCAGGCAGGCTCGCAAGGTGTTTTCGCATAGAGAGACTATTCTACCCAACAATCCATCCACCACAGCAAAAGGACGAACTATTTCCAACGGGTACTCGCTAATGCGGGCCTGGGGTTTGAATTTGAAACCAAGGCCAGTAGGGCCGGTCAGGTGAAAAAGCAGGTAGCGCCCGCCGCGCAGAGCAAAGGTTTCGGCGGTCTGGTCGCCGGGGCGGAGGTAAAAGGCGTCGGTCAGCCGCACCCGGCAGTAGGTTTGGGGGTCAGAAATGACCAGTTGGCCGTCCCGTATCTTTTCCTGGTAGCTGATGGCTAACCGTTCTTCACCCCCGGCGTTTTTGACCTTAGCCCAGCCCTGGCCGGTGTAGTCGCGGCCCAAATCAAACAGCCAGTAAGCCGACTCGTTGGCCGCCAGGCTGACCGTGAACCAGCCAGCCTTATCAGCAGGGAGCGAAACCGGCTGAGCGGCGAACCAACCTTCCCGCAGCGCCAGGTGAGGGTCGGGGGAGGCGAGGAGGCGAGGAGGCGAAGGGGGTTTATCCTCCCGGTCTCCGGTCTCCAGTCTCCGGTCTCGTCCTTGCCGTGTTTCCAACAGGGTCAGCGGTAGGTCGCGCTCGACCGGCAGAGGGACGGGGCGTCGCGCCAGTTCCAGCCAGGGATAGCCGCCCAGCGGGGCTACCAGCCGCGCCGCAGCCCAGGCCGAGGCGTCATAGGCCGGGTTGGTCCAGTCATCGGCCAGGCGCAGGTCGTGTACTTCAACGCCGCTGCCGTAGATAGAAACGCGGGGGACGAGGGCGGCAAAAGAAGGGTTGCGCCGGGTGCGCCAGGCGACATCGCTGACCAGGGCGGTTTGGCCGTCGCAAAGCAAGTGGGCCAGCAGCCCCGCCGCGCCGCGATGAACATAGGCAAAGTGAGAGTAGCCGGGCTGGTAAACCTGCACGGCCAGGGTGTTGGCCCCGGCCTGCAAATAAGGGGTCAGGTCAAGGCAGTCCACACTTTGGCGTTGCGGGTAGCTGCGGGCCGGCCCTCGGTTGACAAACCGGCCGTTGACCCACAGCTTGTAGCGGCTGTCGGCGGTGAGGTAAAGCCAAGCCTGGGCCGGTTTTTGTTCCAGCCGCCACTCCGCCGGAGAGCGAAAATCGAGATAGGCTTCGTGCAGGTCAAAGGGGTGGCTGGAACCAATCCAGGCGGCCTGGGCCGGAAAATCAAGCCGGCTCACGCGCCGTACCTGTGGGCCAGTTGGTTGGCCACGGTATAGGCCCGGATGAGGCGTTCCACCGGGATGTCAGGCTGGACAAAGTGGCCGGTATTGAAGATAAAGCCGCCGCCGGGGGCGTAGATTTCAAACCGCTCGGTGATGTACTGCTCCAGGGCGTCGCCTTCATATTTATAGAGGCCATCCACCACATCCAGCGAACCGTAGACCACCAATTTATCGCCGTACTGCTCTTTGATCTGGCGCGGATTCATCCCCGCGCTCTCCTGCACCGGGTGCATAGAACTGTAACCCATCTCGATCAGGTCGTCCATGATGTTGAGGATGTAGCCGTCACTGTGCAGGTTGACGGGCGCGCCCCGCGAACGGACGTGCTGGACGATGCGGGCGGCGTAGGGTTTGATCATTTTGCGCCACATGCGGGGCGAAAAGAGCATATTATTGTTGCTGCCCCAATCGTCGGAAAGGGTGATAATGTCTGCCCCGGCGTCAAGGCAACTATCGGCCAGGCCGCACAGCCAGTCAGCGTAGCAGTCAAACCAGGCCATCATCCGCTCCGGCTCCAGGCCCAGGTTGGCCCAGCAATTCTCGATGCCCAGAAAGGTGCTGGTCCCTTCGACAATGCCCCAGAGGTGGGCGATGATAGCCCGCCGGTCGCCCTGCTGCGCTACCGCTTCGGTGATGTTGACCCCGGCGAAATCGGGGTTCCAGGCGGAAAAGGTGATCCAACGCGGGTCGTGCGGGTCGTCCAGGTCAAGCTCGACCAGCTCCGGCAGGCTGATTTTGCGGCCCAGTTGGTTGGGGTAGGGCACAAAGCCGACAAAAATATCTATATTAAACTCATCCAGAAATTGATCCCGCGAGCCATAGCCCTCGGCCAACTGCTCGACAAACTGTTTCTGGTACAGCCAGCAGTCCAGCGGGGTGCGGCCGGTGGGCTGCCGGTTGAGGGTAGCCAAGACTCGTTCTTTGGCGTTCATGAGGGATCCTCCAGGTAGCAAGGTAGCAAGTAGCAGGGTGGCAAGTAGCAAGGTAGCAAGTAGCAAAAACCTGTTACCCTGTTACCCTGTTACCCTGTTGCTCTACTTTTAGATTAAGTAACCCATGCCAGGTATCCATATCCAGGGTGTTGACGTAACCGCTGTGGAACTGTTCCAGGTAGATTTGCTCCCAGACCGGCACGACGGTTTTGATTTCGGCGGGCACGTTTTTGATGATCTCGGCGTAGGCGTGTTCCAGCAGGCGGTAGCCGGAGGTAGCCGAGCCGGTGAATTTGGGGTGAGGTTTAATAATGCCATCGGCCACCATGGTCTGGTCGAGGATGTCGGCCATCCGGTCGAGCAGTTCCAGCTTGCGTTCCCAGGGCGTGGTCAGGTGAACGGCCTCATCCACCAGCGGGCCGAGCGGCCCGTACAGGCGGGGCAGCCGTTGGAAGAAGGCCATGAGCCACTTGTCGTAGGGGTAATACTGTTTTTCCAGCATAAAAGCAAGCTGAATGCCCCAGCGAATCGCTTTGCCAAAGGCGGTGGCGGCATAAAACTCGTTGTGGCGCAGAATGGCCCGCTTGAGAGCATACGTACCCATACCGGAGAAGTAGCGGCACCAGTGGGCAATCCGCCGCAGCCAGACCGGCTCCGGATAATATTGCAAAAAGGCGTTGCGGAGGGCGGTAAATTGGCCCAGCGGGTCGTGCCAGAGTTCACCGTTGGTGATGTGGATAATGTCCTCTTCTGGCAGGCTGAGCCACTCCTGGTAGGTGTGGGGGGGGTGGTCAATGCCGATGGTGCGGGCCAGAAAAGCGGGCAGGCTGTCGGGGGCCAGGCCGGCCCCGGCCACGTGCCCTTCGCGCAGCGAGTGACCCTGAAAGGTCGAGGGCAGGTTGGCCCGGAGCACGCGCATCATCTCCTCGCGCCGGTGCTGAAATACGTCGGCCGGCATCAGGGCGTCAATGCGCAGCCCCCAGTGATGGTCGCGGGAGTAGTCGTCGTCCATGCGCAGCGCCTCGGAGCCATAGCCAAAGACCCCAAAGGCCGTTTGACGGGTTTCCTCGGGAAAATGCTGGGCCAAAATAGGTTTGACCACCTGCTCAAAAAACTGGCGGCTGATGTCAATGATGGTCTCGCTCATGGGTAGGCTCCCTTTGGTGGAGATTAGAGATTATTTTCCAATCTCCAATCTCTAATCTCCTCATAAACTATGCAGTAGTTGTTCCAAAATTAATCGCTGCCCGGCCGGGTTGGGATGGAGGCCGTCGGGCAGGTAGAGGGCCGGGTCGGGCTGGAGGGTAAAGGCGCTCATCAAATCTACCAGCGGTAGGCCGTGCCGGCCGGCCAAATTTTTGACCACCTCGGCGCAGGCTTGCAGGTGAGCGTTGCTCCAGGTCATGCGCATGGCGGCAAATTCAGGCAGGTGGTTGGTGATGCTTTCCACCACCGGCGTGGGGGTCAGCAGGATGGGCCGGGCCGGGGTGTGCTGCAAAAATGCTTCGACCATCCCGGCCAGGTTGGCCCGGTATTCGTCCGGCGAAACCAGCGTTTTGGCCTGCGGGCCGCCAAACTGCTTGCAATCGTTGACCCCAAACTTGATCAAGACCGCATCCGGCTGGTGGGCCAGGAATTGGGTGTAGACATTTTCCAGGCCGTGAGTGGAGGTGTAGCCGGATTGAGCCACGTTGACAAAACGGATGTCAGCTTCGGGCCGGCGCAGGCTGGTCATGGCCTCCAACAAGCGGGCGTAGCTGTAGCGGTAGGTCGTGATCGAGTCGCCCACCGCCAGGACGACCCCGCCGGGCCGGATGGACCAGCGATCCAGCGCGGTTTGCAGGGCCGGCTGGGCCAGCAGCTCTTCGGCAGTTCGTTTGACCTCCGCCTCGGCCTGGCTGACATAATCCAGAAACGCGGCGGGGGTAATGCCCAGCATGGCCGCCGCCGCTTCGGGTGGGACGTTCAGCCCCAGCGCCGCCGGAACCCAATGCAGGTTGAAATCAATCAGAAAGGTGGTTTCGGGGGGGAGATACGTTGTCATGAGTTTACCCCTTCGTAGATAGACCGCCGCCGGCCGACCGCTGACCGCCAAAAACGATGATGCTACTCTGCGACCTTGCTACCCTGTGCCTCACTCTCTCTTGCGGGCCAGGCGGCCAATGCTGCCCAGCCGGAACTGGTCCAGCCCAACGGCCAGGAGCAGCACCAATCCTTGCGAAATTTGCTGGTAGTAGGAGGACAGGCTGAGCAGGGTCATGCCGTTGTTCAGCGTCCCCAGAATCAGCACGCCGACCAGCGTGCCCAGGAGGCTGCCTTTGCCCCCGGCCAGGCTGGTGCCGCCCAACACAACGGCGGCAATCACGCTCAACTCCAGGCCAAAGGCGGCCTGGGGCGCGCCCGCCGCCAACTGCGCGGTCAAAAAGACGCTGGCTACCCCGGCGCTGAGACCCGACAGGGTGTAGGCGATAAGCTGATAACGCTTGACCGGCAAAGCGGCCAGGTGGCTGGCCTCGGCGTTGCCGCCGATGGCGTACATAGCCCGGCCATAGGTGGTGTAGCGCATCACGATGTAAGCCCCGACAAACAAAACAGCAAAGGCCACCACCGGCGCCGGCACGCCGCCCAGCCGTCCCCGGCCCAACCAGCCAAAAGTTTCATCCAGCATCGGCTCGCTCAGCCCGCCCGAAAAGACAAAGGCCAGCCCGCGGGCGATGGAGAGCATGCCCAGGGTGGTAATCAACGGGTTGATGCCGACCCGCGTGACCACCAGACCGTTGGTCAGACCGATGACCAGCCCGGTAGCCAGTCCCGCCGCCACCGCCCCCCACACCCCCAGGCTGTACTGGGCGTGCGACATAACCACCCCGACCAGGGCCACCGTCGAGCCGATGGACAAATCCAGCCCGCCGCCGACCATGAGCATGGTGGTAAAAATAGCCAGCATGCCGATGGTCGAGCTGGCCAGGAGCAAATTGAGAAAATTACGGGTGCTCAGGAAAAAGGGCGACAGCAGCGACATCAGCACCACAATGATGACGTACATCAGCACCAGCCCCAGCCCTTCCTGGAGCGCGGGATTGTTGAGGATTTTTTGCAGGCCGCCGGGCCGGGCTATGGGCAAAGTTTCGGTGCGGTCACTCACGGCGCGCCTCCTGCGGCGGCGTGGAGGATCATCTCCTCGCTGGCCTCGCGCTGGCTAAATTCGCCGGTCAACCGGCCTTTGTAGATGGTCAAAATGCGGTGGCTCACCGAGAGCACCTCCTGAATATCCGATGACACCATGAGCATGGCTAGCCCCTGCCGGGCCAGCTCCTGCAGTTGCTCGTAAATATCGGCCCGCGCCCCCACATCTACCCCCCAGGTCGGCTCGTTGAGCAGCAGCACCTTGATTTGGGCTTCCAACCAGCGCCCCAGCACCACCTTCTGCTGGTTGCCGCCGCTCAAAAAACGGGTTTCGACCTCCATCCCACCGGCCATGCGAATTCCCAGCCGGTCAATCCAGTGCTGCGCGTGACCCCGCTCGGCGGTGCGCTGGAAAAAACCCAGCCGGGAGAGGGGCGACCAGTTGGACAGGGTCAGGTTTTCGCGCACGCTCATGCCCAGCACCAGCCCGTTAACCTTGCGGTCAACCGGCACAAAGCCGAGACCGGCCTGCCGGGCCGTCCGGGGCGAGGTAATCTGCACCGGCCGGCCGTTGACGGCAATGGTCCCGCTGTCGGCGGGGTCGGCCCCAAACAGGGCGCGGGTCAGGGCGGCATGGCCGGCCCCCAGCAGTCCAAAAATGCCCACAATCTCGCCCTCGTGGAGCATTAGATTGATGTCCTGAAAAGCGCCGGCTTTGGTCAGGTTTGACACCTCCAAAACAGGACGTTTTTTCTGGACTTCGGCCCGTATCTCGGCTCGCGTTTCGACCAGTTCCCGGCCGACCATCATGCGCACCAGGTCGCGGTGGGTCACTTCGGCAATGGGCCGGGTACCGACATGCAGCCCGTCGCGCAGCACCGTCACCCGGCCGGCAATCTGGAAAATTTCGTCCAGCCGGTGCGAGATGTAAATAATCGCCACGCCCTGTTTTTGCAGCGATTTGATAATGTCAAACAGCAGATGCACCTCGTGCGGGGTCAGGGCGGCGGTTGGCTCGTCCATAACGATGATTTTGGCCTGGGTGGAGAGAGCCTTGACAATCTCGACAATCTCCCGCTCGACCACGCTCAGGTGGCGCATGAGGGCGTTGGGGTCAATCTCCACGTCGAGCAGGCCCAGGTAGTGGCGGGCCAGCTTGCGCGCCTCCGGCCAATCCACCAGGTATTGGCCCAGCGGGCCGCTTTTGCGCGGCAGGTGGCCCAGCAGCAGGTTTTCCATCACCGACAGCTCCGGGGCGTAGTGCAGCTCCTGGTAAATCATGCGGATGCCCAGGTCCTCGGCGTCGCGGGGCTGATGCAGAGTGACCGGCCGGCCTTCCAGGTAGATGGTTCCGCCGTCTTTCTGGTAGTCGCCGTTGAGAATTTTGATCAGGGTAGATTTGCCCGCGCCGTTCTCTCCGACCAGGGCCAGCACCTCGCCGGCGTACAGGTCGAGCGAGACTTTATCCAGCACCTTGACCCCGTAAAAGCTTTTACTGATAGCTTCCATTCTCAGCAAGGGCTGCCGCTCCATCAGGGCCTCCCCAGGCGCAGGCGTAGTTGGTCAAAGCCGACGGCCAGCAGCAGCACCAGGCCGCGGGCCACCTCTTGATAATAGGAAGAAACGTTGGTCAGAATGAGGCCGTTGTCGAGGGTGCGCAGGATAAACACGCCAATCAGCGTGCCGACCAGCGTGCCTTTGCCCCCGGCCAGGCTGGTTCCGCCCAAAATCACGGCGGCGATAACCGTAAACTCCAGCCCGGTAGCGGCCTGGGGCGTGCCCGCCGCCAGTTGCGAGGCCAAAACCATGCCGCCCAACGCCGCCAGAAAACCGCACAGGGTAAAAACGATGAACTGGTAGCGATTGACCGGGATCCCGGCCAGGCGGCTGGCAATGGGGTTGCTGCCGATGGCGTACAGGTCGCGGCCAAAGGCGGTAAAGCGCAGCAGGCAGATAAAAAAGGCGTACAACAGCAGCATCAAAATCAGCGAGAAGGGCACCGGGCCAAGCTCGCCCCGGCCCAAAAACTGGAATTGTTCGTTATTAAGCTGGTTCATCTGGCCGCCGGTGAGCACAAAGGCCAGCCCGCGCACAATGGAAAACATACCCAGGGTGGTAATGAGGGCGTTGATTTTTAAGCGAGTTACCACCAGGCCGTTGACCGCGCCGGCCACCGCCCCGCACAGCAGCCCGACAGCCACGCAGCCCCAGATGGGCAAAATGCCGTTATCCCATAACAGGCTGGCCACCACCCCCGCCAGCGCCGCCACTGAGCCGACCGAAATATCCACCCCGCCGGCAATCAGCAGGATGGTTTCGCCAATCGCCACAATCCCGACCACTGCCAGGGTTTGCCCGATATTGACAAAGTTTTGCGGGCTGAGAAAATGGGGCGTCAACGTGGCAAACACCAGGCACATCACCCCAAACACGATCAGCAGGCTGACCCCACTGTTTAAGCGCAGCCGGGCCAGCGGCGGCAAACCAGACCCGGCGGTTGAGGGGATTGGTTGAGCCATAACGTTCCTCTGAAAAGAGTAATCAGTAGCCAGTAGTCAGTAGTCAGTAGCCAGTCCGTAGGACGCCATAGGCGCGCAAAGCGCCCTTGCGGT
>CAZDMM010000157.1:0-11867 GCA_964505845.1 uncultured Caldilineaceae bacterium | reverse complement strand
CCGCCTCCCCTTGACCTGGCCATTGACGGAGCTTTGCGCGACTATATCGCCCGGCGGGAGCGGGAGTTAGAGGGGAAAAATTTGTATGACTCGTAGGAGCCGTCAGTGAGCTTTGCACTGGCTCTGATGCGTGGCACGTGGTGGGTGGTGTCTATTCCGTTTTTTTACGCACCACGCACCACGGAGTTTCACAATTCTTTGATTACACGAAAGGTCGCACTCCTTCTATGAGTTCCATTTCTTACTACATCTGGCCGGGGCAGGTAAAATTTGGTTTTGGGGCGGCTCGACAGGTGGGCCAGGAAGCCAAAGCCTGGCCTATGCGTCGCGTTTTTATCATTGCCGATCCGGGCGTGGCGGCGGCGGGGCTGACCGAACCGGTCACGGCCTCGCTGCATCAGGCCGGCGTCGCGTTTGATCTATATGACAAAGTGGTGCCCAATCCCGATACCGGCTCGGTGGATGCGGCGGTCACGGCCTTTAAAGAAAGCCGGGCGGATGGCATCGTAGCTGTTGGCGGGGGCAGCGGGATTGACACGGCCAAAGCGGTGCGCCTGGCGGCAGGCGGCGGCGGGCGCATTGCCGAGTACGCCCTGATGTTGGGCGACAAAACACGCCCACCGGGCCGGGAGATGGCCCCGCTGATTGCCATCCCTACCACTGCCGGCACCGGAGCAGAAGTGACCCCCTGGGCGGTCATCACCGATTTGAGCCGCAAGCTTAAAATGGGGGTCGGTGGGGCTTTTTTGATGCCGAACATGGCCGTCATTGACCCCGAACTGATGCTGACTCTGCCGCCCTTCCTCACCGCCGCCACCGGCATGGACGCCCTGACCCACTGCATCGAGGCGTATGTGTCTACCAATGATAACCCGGCCATTGACCCGCTGGCCCTGCAGGGGATTGAGTTGATTGGGCGCAGCCTGCGGGTGGCCGTCGCCCAGGGCAAGAATCGGGAGGCCCGTAAAGACATGGCTCTGGCGGCCATGCTGGGCGGCATTGCCATCAGCTCCAAGTGGCTGGGGGCGTGCCACTCTCTGGCCCACCAGCTTTCCGGCTTTGCCGAGGTGCAGCACGGCGTCGCCAACGCTATCATGCTGCCCCATCAAATGGCCTACAGTTTGATCGGCGCGGTGGAGCGGTATGCCCGCGTGGCCGAGGCCCTGGGCATGTCGCCGGCCGGCTCAGTGCGGCAGCGGGCCGAGCAGGCCGTGCAAGCGGTGCACCAACTCAATGTAGACCTGGGCCTGCCCACCCGCCTGCGAGATGTCGGCGTGACCGAGGAAATGATCCCGCCGATGGCTTATCAGGCTTATCAGGTGGATTTGAACTGGTGGACCAATCCGCGCGCGGTCAATGAAAAGGTGATGGAGCAGTTGTACCGGGCAGCGTTCTGAGGAAAGGGTATGCCGCTACCGGAGCACAAACTTAACTCTGCGCCAGACCTGATACCCGCGAAAAGTGGCATACGATAAAAGCAGTGAACTGTCAAGGTTTCTACCCAAAACCTCTTTACCGGAGGAGAGGGAAGCATAAGCGGCCGGAGACATCCGCCGGCTCAAGGCCTGAATAAGCTGCGTTCTGAGCCAGCTCACGCCCAGATGATCGAGCGCCTGTTCTGGCAGGTCGCAGCCGACCGTATTTTTTGCGACCAGCAGAGCCGCATACACTAGAGCGGCGCAATCGTAAGCTTTGGTTTTCTGGGTCAGTTTAGCCCAATCAAGCCGGGGGTAAGCTTGCAGCACGGCGCAAATATCGGCCAGTGCTTTGAGTCTGAAGAACCTTTTACGGCAGCTATTAATACAAACGGAAATCAGCATATCTTCCGGGGCCATTACCCAAATTTTGTGCCCCCTAAAGATGAGCTGAACAGCATCATCCCAGACAGTTTGGAAATTAACCGGTAATACGCCGTTCATGTTAAGATCGTGATGCCCAAAGTATTCATACTCAAAGCCAGAGAGTGGACGAAGAAAAGCCTTGATCTCTTCGGAAAGGTCAGCGCGGCGGCACTTTAAAATAAAATCAACATCCTTAAAGGTGGTATACCAGGAGTGCTCGTACACGGCCAGGTCTAAAGCTGCCCCTTTAATCAACATAATGTTAATAGATTGCCGGTTAAAAAAGGCCAGGATTTCGGTTAATTCATCGGCAATTTGACTCTTGGTGGCTACGTTACGCACGAAAACCTGTTTGAAGCGGCCGATGATTTCTGAGGGAACGCCAAGCTCGGCCAGGTGGCAGCGCTGCAAGTTGGCATAGATAAGCGGCGCGACACCGTGATGTTCCGCCGTAGCGTAGACAACTTCCCAATGAATTTGGCTTTGCCGGCATAGCTCACGCACCCTGGACTGATGAACGGCCGGAAAGTCGGGCCGGGTACATAGGTACAGGAGTTGATCTTCGGGCTGTGTCACGGGGATTAAAGTAATTGAGTGATGAGTTGGGCAGTAGCCTCTGGCCCATTGACAGTCAGGCGAAAACATTGGGCTTCATGGACGAGTCGAGCCAATAAAGATAACCCGCCCTGGCCCAATAGGGAGAAATTAACGCAGTGATCCAGCAGTTGACGCATCGCCTGTCCGGCCGAAAGCGGCTCCACGTGCGGGGCAGCGGTAGGCTGGTAGCCAGGGAAAAATATATAGTGGATAGGTACTGTTTCCTGGCAGGTAATCTGTGGCTTCACATCATCGGCATGAACATACCAAACCGGTTTGTCAGCGTTGCTGTTCATCTTGGTTAAGGGTGATACTTCTGGTGAGGGCCCCAGCCAGTGATCTTGATGATAGAGCAAAGTTGGAAAGAGCTGCAGATTTTTTAAGCTTAAAGGTTTGGGAAACGCTTTCAATTCACCAGTTTGGGGATTAATAACGGCTAACTCGTCTGAAAGATACTTGTACCCTTGCAGTAGCAAAGCCAGGGTCAAGCTACTTTTGCCACTGCCTGAGGCGGCCGGAAAAATGATCCCCTGTCCCTGGTGGGCCACAACACCGGCATGCAGCAGAAAATAGTTTTGCACATTTTCCGATAGAAAGATATCTAGTTGCCACTCCATCAGCCGGAAAAGCTGCCAATAGTCGTGGGCAAGACCAAGCTGCTGGTTATTGCGGTACACGCGATGCGACGATAAAAGTTGGGGCTGGTTAGGTGGGGAAGCCGCCAAAAATGAAAAGGTCAGGTCTGCCTTTTGACTATTTGACGAGGGAAAGGAACGTAATAGACGACGAATCTGAGAGGTGAACTGTTCAGAGTTGCTGCGGAGTGTGACTCGACAACCTAAAAAGTCGTAATTATCATGCCCTATCCAGTCGAGTTCATCCAAAACAGGGCCTGACCGATTTATGAATGACAAAATAACTTTTCCTACGCTCTGGGGATTTCTCAGCCTTCGGCTTTGAAATAACCTGAGGCTGAGCAGCGATCATGACAATAGATAAGAGCCAGTCGTGACCAGCTCTTATCTGATTAAGTAGTTTGAGACATTCAGTAATCAGCAACCAACTCAACCAAAGATGGATGTCGCAAGCTACCCACCCAAATTTTAGCTCTTGGAAATTTTCTAAAAATTTGGATCTTAGGGTTTCTTTGGGCCACCCTGGTTGCCGGGATTACCTGGGCCTGTCCCTGTCCCATCGTTAATGGGAGGGTCTCCAGGCGGTTGTGGATCTACACCATTACCAACCCCATTGTTACCCTTGGGTTTATAATCATCGAAGGCAGGCTTGGCCTGAATAACTTCGACAAACGGTTTGGTGTACATGAGGCCGAGAGATAATGCTCCGGCAGCTTTTATCACGTCACGTCGGGATATGTTTTTCTGGTCTGATTGTTGCATAGGTTCTCCTTAACTAAAAGTGGCGGGATAACGGTTTATACTTCTAACAACTCCAAGAGCTGAAATTGAGTGATGGTCTCTTGTACCTCTGTTAAAATTTTGTGTTCTGGTTGGGCAGAAGCAACAGCAATTTTGTGAGCAATACCTTCAACATCGTGGGCGCCATCGCATAAGAACCAGATCAGGGCAGCGCCGCTGTTAAGGCAGTAAGCCACCTGGCGCTGCTTATCAAAGAGAAATAATTCCTGACCAATGAGTTCTTCAGAAATATTGGCTTTGACTTGGGGTTTAAGGGTATTGCCGGTTTTCATAAACGTTAGTTATCATTAAGTGAAGAAAGGCACAATCTTGATTGTAGTTACTATAAAACAAATTCGTCAAAATTTCCTCTAAATTTTACATGAATTTAGTTAGAATTTAACTTATCTTGGGAGATTTAACCGGTGAAAATACAAGCCGCTGTTTTTTACGAAGTTGGTGTACCGTTCAAAATCGAAACCCTGGATTTAGAAGCGCCGCGAGCCGGTGAGGTGCTGGTCAAAGTGGCTGCCGCCGGGGTGTGTCACAGCGATTGGCATCTGATGACCGGCGCTACCAAACATCCCGTCCCGGTAGTGCCGGGCCACGAAGGGGCCGGGGTGGTTGAGGCGGTGGGGCCGGGCGTCGGCCGGGTGAAGCCGGGCGACCACGTGGCCTTGAATTGGGCGCCCAACTGCGGAACCTGCTTTTACTGCCTCAACGACCGGCCCAACCTGTGCTCCACTTATGTTGGCCCGCTCTGGGCCGGCACGATGATGGATGGGACGACCCGTTTATCCAAAGAGGGACAGCCGGTCTACCACTTTAGCGCCCTGGCCTGCTTTGCCGATTACACGGTTGTACCGCAAGAGTGCTGCGTTCCCCTCAAAAAAGAAGTGCCGCTGACCATCGCCGCCCTCATCGGCTGTGCGGTAACCACCGGGGTGGGCGCGGCCTTGAATACGGCCAAGGTGAGACCGGGCAGCAGTGTGGCCGTCTTTGGGGCGGGCGGGGTGGGCCTGAATATTGTGATGGGGGCCAAACTGGCCGGGGCCGGCCGCATCATCGCCGTAGACCGCAGCGAGGCCAAAGGCGACATCGCCCTGCAATTTGGGGCGACCGATTTTGTGATGGCCGGGCCGGAGGCAGTCCAGCAAATTCGCAATTTCACCGAGGGACGCGGCGCGGATTACGTTTTTGAGGCGATCGGTGTGCCGGCGGTGCAGGAGCAGTGTTTGGAGGCCACCCGGCCCGGCGGGATGCTGGTGCTGGTCGGTGTGGCCCCGATGGGCAGCGGCACCAATTTGCCCGGCGCCATTTTGACTCGCCAGGAAAAGACCGTGACCGGCTCCTATTACGGCACGGCCAACACCGCCCGTGATTTTCCGCTCTACGCCGACCTGTACCTCAAGAACAAGCTTGATCTGGGCCGTTTGGTTTCCAAAACTTACTCGCTGGAACAAGTCAACCAGGCTTACGCCGACATGTTGAGCGGCGAGATTGCCAGGGGGGTCATCATCTTTTAGCCAGTTTATACTTTGAAACGTGTGGCGCAGCAATTTTCATGCACCACGCACTACGATCCTTTGAGAATACCTGTTGATATGACTCTTATTCACACCAAAATCACCGACTTGCTCGACTCATACGGCATTGCCTACCGCCGTTTGCCTCATGCCAGGCCGGTTTTTACGGTCGAAGAGGCGGCGGCGCAGCGGGGAGTCGTGCCGGAGGAGATGGTCAAATCCATTTTGCTGCGAGAAAAATCGCAGCCCCGCCGCTACGTGATGGCCTGTCTCCTGGGCAGCGCCCGGCTCGACCCGCAGGCGGTGCGTGACTATCTGGCCCGCTCCGGGGAGTGGAAACGGCTCACCTTTGCCTCGGCTGAGGAGATCCAGAAGGTTACCGGCTACACTCAGGGCGCGGTCGCGCCGCTCTGTTTGCCGGCCGAGGTGCCGGTAATTTTTGACGAGGCTATTGCCGGCTGCCAAAAAGTCAACATCAGCAGCGGCCACCTGGAGTTGGGCCTGGAACTGCGCCAGCAGGATTTAACCCGGCTGGCCGGAGCGCACTTTGCACCGATTTCGGCCAGGGAAGGTGGTGTGTAGTAGCCGCCACAGAATTTGGCCGGATTGAACCATTATATTTTACGCTTTACGTTTTATCATAATCATAAAGGAGAGTTGAACATGGGGTTACCCAAAAAAGTTGAATATCTCATCATCGGGGCAGGGGTGCATGGCCTATCAACGGGCTATCACCTGGCCAAATATCTTAAGGCCAGCGGCAAAGGGCGCGGCCAGGATGTGCTGGTGCTGGATAAAAGCGGCATTGCGGCCGGGGCGTCGGGGGTGGCCTGCGGCAACGTACGCTGCAACTATTACCAGGAGCCAATGACCCATCTGATGATGCACTGCATGGACATCTGGGAGTCGGACCCCGATATTTTTGCCTACAATTCGGTAGGCTATTTGACCGCCTCGTTTGAGCCGATGCGCGAAGGATTGGAAGCGATTCACGCCCGCCATAAACAACTGGGCTATCCCTCCACCCTGGTGACGGGTGAAAAAGAGGTCAAGCAGTACATGCAGGGCATCTTTCACGACTGGCAGGCCGAGACGCTGGCCGCCGTGCTGCACGAGCATCGCGGCGGCCACGCCTGGAGTAAGCAGGCCATTCATGGCCTGGCCATCAAAGCCGAAAAAGAAGATGTGCAGCTCATCCTCGGCCCCAAAGTGACCGGCTTTGAAACCGGCGGCGATGGCTCGGTCAAGGTGGTCATCACCGATTACGGCGATATCGAGGTGGGGCATGTGGTGGTGGCGGTTGGCCCCTGGATCAAGCAGGTGTGGGAGATGCTCAACCTGCCGGAGCAGGTGCCGAATCCGCGCAACCCCGGCGAGATGGTACCGCTATGGCGCTTTTTAGCCCTGCAAGAGGGCGAAATTGAAGTTAACCCCTATATTCACATCACCAACGACGGCCAGCGCCCGCCGCTGGTGCATGTGGACAGCGATGTGCCCCTGTACAGCGAGGATGGCCGGCTGGTGTGGGATCAACCCTGGGGAATTTATTTCAAACGAGATAAACACTCGGTGCAGGGTGGAGCAGTGCCGGTAAACGTGGGCGAGGAATGTGAGGTTGACCCCTACGGCACGCGCAGCCCTTACTACTGCGTGGGTGAGGATTTTTACGACATCTGGGTGGCCTCGCTGGCCCACTGCATGAAACGCTTTGAGGGCAAGCGGCAGTTTGCCTCGGCCCAGCCTTCGGGCGGGGTGGGCGCCTTTTCCGCCGACAACTTCCCGGTGTTTGATTTTATGCGCCCCAACGTTTACGTCATCGCCGACTCGAACCACGGCTTCAAGATGATCGGCGTGGGCGAGCAGGTAGCCCGCCTTTTGACCGGTGAAAGCAGCAAATTGCTGGAGCCGTTCAGCTTCCAACGCTTTGCCCAAAACAAGGCTCTGCCCAAATCTAACGCCCCCTTCCCCTGGATGTAAGGCAGACCGCCGACCGAGGACGGGCGACCACCGCATCCGTAAATCCAATTTCTAACTCGCGCAGAGCCGCCAAGGCGCAAAGAAATAAGCAAAAACCTTGGCGGCTCTGTATCTTTGCGCGAAAATTTAAAAACCCTCAGTGCTGCTTCTTCGGCGGTCAGCGATCTGCCGTCGGCGATCACCTCCCCAACCTTAAAAATCCTTAGTGTACTATTGACAAAAAACGGTTTTTGGGCTATAGTGATAGTGTAAATAAAACACTATAGCTTAAATGTCAGGTGACGGGCACTGTGGTCTTAAATTCTGGATATTATAAACCAAAACGTCTCAATTTTACCCTTTTAAGTGCCTGTCACCTATAAGTAGCCACTTGTTTTATTTTAAGCTCAATTAGTGTAATAAATACACTTAGTAAGGATGACAAAAAATGAAGGTGGAACAACTGCTTGAAAACAGCAAACCTTTTTTGAATTACGTGGTCGAGTGGAAAGAAAGTTTACCCTCCTTAGCTTTGGCGGAGGTGGTCAACGGCAATCCCGGTGCGGTGGCAGTCATTTCGGTGGATGTGATTAACGGCTTTTGTTATGAAGGCCCTTTGGCCAGCCCGCGTGTGGCTAACATTGTTGACCCCATTGCGGCGCTTTTCCAAAAAAGTTACGCCGCCGGCATCCGCAACTTTGTCTTGCCCCAGGATACCCACCCCGCCGACGCGGTGGAATTTCAAAACTATCCTCCCCACTGCATCCGAGGCACGCGAGAAAGCGAAGCGGTGGATAAATTCAAGGAACTGCCCTTTTTTGACCGGTTCCAGATCATCCCCAAAAATTCCATTAACTCGGTCATCGGCACAGACTTTAGCGCCTGGCTGGACTCGCACCCGCAGGTTAACACTTTTATCACCGTGGGCGACTGCACCGACCTGTGTACCTATCAACTGGCGATGCACCTCAAGCTGCGGGCCAATGCCCGCAATGAAGCGGTGCGGGTGATTCTGCCGGTTGACTGCGTGGATACCTACGACCTGCCGGTGGCGACGGCGCAGGCAATCGGCGCTGTGCCGCACGACGGCGAACTGCTTCATTACATCTTCTTGTATCACATGCGGCTCAACGGCATTGAAGTGGTGGCAAAAATAAGTTAATCGGCTTATCTTCCCGGAAGCTCAGAGCTTCCGGGAAGATTAAAAAATTAGAGCAAAAGGGAGGCTCTTATGATGCTCGTTATCGTTTCAGTGGTGGTTCTGGCTACTTTGATGGTTAGCGGCGCAGCCCTGTATTGGCATAAACGGACTTTTATTGTCGCCGAAGATAGTGTATCAATCACAATAAATGGGGATGGTTTTATCAAGCGCGTCCTGCCGGCTGGCCGGCGCCTGCTGCACCCTTTTGAAAAAGTAGACTTCACCCTCGAAGTCAAAACCAAATTGATCACCGGCCAGGCGTCCGCCATCGCTACCGCCGACGGGGTCATGCTCAACCTCAATTGGTCGGGGACTTACGCCCTCCGGCCCGGCTTGATTACCGAAAACGTCAGCCAGCGGCTGCGCGGCCTGCCCAATGCCGAAAAAGCCATAGCCCGCCATGCCGATATTTGCCTGCGCCAACTGGTGGGCGACCACCCGGTCTCGGACCTGTTCAAGCCGGTCGTGCGGGAACGTATCGAGCGGCAACTGAGCCAACTGCTGGCAGACCGGCTCAAGCCGATGGGCATCGTATTTAACGGCCTTAATCTGCAAGCCATCAACTTGCCCGACGAGGTGGCCGAGGCGCTCAACAAAGCCAAAGCCCTGGAAACGCTCGACAGCGCCATCCGCCAGCTTGACCCCACCACCCGCGAAGTGGTGCGCAGCGCCTACCAACTGGATGAGATTCTGCGCTGGGACGCTTATCTGCCCACCCCTTCTCGCCTGACGATGAAACGGCTGCAAACAATGGCGAATTAGGCGGTCATCATCTATAATCTTAGTACGTGGTGCGTGGTACGTGGTGCGTAGCAACTTTACGCACTACGCACCACGCACTACGTTTTATTATCAATTTTGAACAGGAAACATTTTATGTCCATTTTTAACGGCAAACGCTTAACCAACGCCACGTTCAAGCTGGATATTGAACGGATGCGCCAGGGTTGGTATTCCGACAAATATTTTGTCAACATTGCCCAAACATTGCAAGTTTTGGCCGAAAATGATTATCGCTTTTCCGGCCAGTCGTCCCTTTTGAGCCAGTATGGCCTTGATCCGGCCAGCATTGCTACGGGTGACATCGAGGTGGAGATGCAGTTTTTTACCCGGCGCCAGCCGCGGGCGCTCATTGCCGGGGTTGACAAAGCCCTGAGCATGCTGCGCCACTGTACCGGATTTTTTACAGCCGATGGGCGCTTTATCGAAACCTGGGAGCGGCTGCAGGTGGAAGCAGTACAGGATGGAGTGATGACCTACTACAACGGCGACCCGCGCCGGGTTCAGCCGGTGATGCGCATCTGGGGGCGTTACCGTGATTTTGCCTTGCTAGAAACGCCCATTCTCGGCGCGATGACCCGGGCCAGCCGGATTGCCACCAACGTCTACAACACCCTGGAAGCGGCCCGCGGCAAGCCGGTGTTGTTCTTTCCGGCCCGTTTTGACGCCCACGAGGTGCAGGCCGCCGATGGTTACGGCTATGCCATTGCGGTGCAGCGCTTTAACCAGGATTATCACCAGCAGCTTGGCTCCTTTGTCTCCACGGATGCCCAGGGGGATTGGTGGGGTGGCTTGGGCGGCGGCACGGTGGCCCATGCCGCCATTGCCTGTTTTTTGGGCGATACGGCCGAGGTCATGCTGGCCTTTGCCGCCGTGCGCCCCCCGGATATGCCCCGCATTGCCCTGGTTGATTTTAACAACGACAGTGTGGGCACGAGTCTGGCGGTGCTCAAAGCGATGTTTGAACGCTACCAGGCTGCTGTTGAGGCCGGTCAGCCTGAGATGGCCCAAAAATATAAGCTGTATGGGGTGCGCCTGGATACCTCCGGCAACATGCGGGATGTCAGCATCCCACCGCTGGGCGACAAAAAATTGGATAACGGCGTCAACCCCCGGCTGTGCTGGACGGTGCGGCAGGCGTTGGACAACGCCTGGACGAGTTGGGATTTGCCGCCTGCCTGGCAGGAACAGGCGCAAGCCTATTGCCGCCAGGTGCAGATTGTGGTCAGCGGCGGCTTCAACCCTAACAAAATCAAGTGGTTTGAGGAGTTGGGCGTGCCCGTTGACATCTATGCCGTTGGCTCCAGCCTGATGAGCAACGACGACGCCGTAGGCACCAATACCGATTTTACCGCCGATGTGGTGCGGGTTAAAATTGATGGAGAGTGGGTGGATATGGCTAAAGTTGGCCGGGGCGCGGCCAACAATCCAGATTTAGAGCCGGCGGATTTGGAACCTTTGTGAGGGTATAATTTAATTTTCGGGCCGGCTGGGGCGCAGTTTGACCACTCCCGCCAGCGGCAAAACAACCAAAACTACCAGCGCCAACACGATCACATAAATTGAGTTGGTGGGCGGCAGCACCCCTCCCACGCTGGGCATGCTGGTTAAATCGGTGAGGGTGTTTGTGCCGGAGGTCATCTCCTGGTCAAAGGTAAAATTAGCCGGTGGGATGGGCAGCCCATCCGGGGCCTGGATACCGGCCGGGTCAGGTGGCGGCATATCCCCCCGATAAAAGGCCAAATACACCCCACTGGTGATGGTGCTAAACCCATTGGTCACAACCGTAAGATTGGGATTGATGGGATGCGCATCGCCGGGTAAGCGTAAATTAAAAGTGACCGGTCCGGCCCCCAGGTTATTAAGAAAGAAGGTTCCATCTTTATCAGAGCCAAGCACCACTTCAAAGCCAGGCCCAGAAACCACCACCGGCACATCCCTGGAACGCACCCCGCGCCAGCCGCCCGGCCCGGCCGGGTCAACGTGAAATTCAAAGACGATACCTTCAATCCGAGTTTGTTGAATCGGCTCGACCGTAAAGTTCTCATTTTCATCGTCTTCGGCCTCTTTACACTCACCCTTCAACTTTTGCAGATCAACCTGTTTCGTCTTATCAAAAGTGGCTGTACCATCCCCATTATCCGTAAAAGCGTCACTATCCAGATCAATAAATTTATGATCCGCTGCGGCGCAGACATAATGGTTTACATCTATCCCACCGACGGTTTTATCCGGCTCTCCGGCCAAAGCGGGGGCGGCAACTAGCAGGATCAGCAGCGCCGCCGCCAGGGTAAGCCACCATAGCTTGTCAGCAAAACGTGTCATAAGCCTTGCCTCACAAAACTACTTTCCATAATATTACAACCCCATTGTATCACATCTCAGCTTTTAATACCAATAGATACACCTATTTTTGAACTGGCCGAAATGTTGGCAGTGAGGGAGACTTACCAATGAGCACAATTATACCAACTAACCCGAATTTACCAGCGATTGACGTTGACCTAAGCCAAGCCCTGGCCGATTTTCTGCGGCTGAACGTTGCGGATGG
>CAZDMM010000156.1:0-11888 GCA_964505845.1 uncultured Caldilineaceae bacterium | reverse complement strand
CCGGTAAATCCAGCAGGATTTTAACCCGTGCCGATTGGCCGGAACGTGATCGTGAAACAGGCTTTCGTCGATGTGCAGAATCTCGGACTTGCCAATACCCCGGCGCTGGAGCATGCTGAGCATATACTCGAAATTAGCATCGGCTGGTTTGTAACTGCCAATATCCTCAGCCGTATAGATGGCATCAAACTCCACTCCCAGCTTGCTGTTACTGGCGGCGAAGCTTTCATTGTCTACGTTTGATAAAATCACCAGTTGGTAATATTGCTTGAGGTAGCGGAGCGCCTCGGCCGAGTCAGGGAAGGCGGGCCAATCCTTGATGGAGCGGCCGTAGCGGAGGCATTCCTCCCAGCTCACGCTAAGGCCCCAGGCTTCCGCCACCCGCCGGTAAACAATAGCCAACAAATCCTGATACCGTTTGGTGGGTGTCTGGCGCTGCTGGTTCGACTCGTAGAAGGCGTGCGCCTCCAGGATTTCATTGCGGGTGAGTTCCCGGTCGAGCCGCTCGGTGAGCGGCGCCAGCCCGGCCACCATGCCGCTCTCCCAATCAATGAGCGTGCCATAGCAGTCAAAGGTCAATACGTTGAAGTCGGTAAGTTTCATTGATGATAACTCCATGCCAGTTTGAGGGGGTGTTAGCTTGTAGGCTGGATGGGACGCTTGGTCTCACCTCGTTGTTTTGCTTCAATGCGCCGGCGTAACCTCTCAACTACTTCTGGCTTTAATTCTGGCTCTGGCTCAACCGCTTCTCGTTTGGCTAAGAGTTCCTCAACCTGGGCCGGTGAGGCTTTACCCCATTGCTGGCGCAAAGCCAGGTAAGCCGCTTCTTGCTGTGCTACAGCTTCTTTCGACATAACTTGGACGGTATAAACTGAGGCCACCTGACGAGTCAGTATATAGAGAATATATTGAGTTAGTTGGACGCCTTCGTGTTGGGCCAACCCTTCCAACTGATGATGCAGTGTATCAGGTAATTCCAATGTTAATTGAGCCATACTTTAATCCTGCCTAACTTGTTAAATACTCTAAAAATTCAACCGGAGTCATAACTTCTACCCCCAAAACTTGCCGGGCCTGCTCAAAATCTCGGATATTCGAGGTTACGATGAGAGCATGAGCGTTCATCGCACAATCAATCACATGGTCATCTCCTGGGTCGGGTGATATGGGACGCCAAGACAAATTTCTATCGCCAACTAATTGTTCAACTGCTCTTTGGCCAGCCGCTTGAGATAGGCCAGAATGGCTGTGATGCCCCGCAGCCGCTGCTGCGTCAGCACCTTGTGCAAGCCCATGCCCAGGAAAAAGTCGCCGGGGATGGCCAGGACTTCTGCGGGCGGGATGCCACGCAATCCTTCACCCAGGATGGCGGCATAGCCCCGCACCGTCGGCGATTCTTCCGGCACGTCAAAATAAAAGAGCATGCCGCCATTCTCCTGCTCGGCGTGAACAAAGACCGGGGTCATACACTCATGCACCTGCTCCATATTGGTATCTCGATTGAGCCACTCCGGCAGGGGGGGCATCTTCTCTGAATATTCAAACAAAAGTTGTAATTTCTCTTCACCCTCCAGCTCGCCAAACTCGTCCACAATCTCTTGCAGTCGGGGCGGGAGAGAACCGTTGGATTCGCTCATACCTAACTCCGTATCCATTTACGATTTACGATTTACGATTTACGATTGGCGCAACATGCTCTACGTTTCACGCCTTCACCGGCATTTTACCCACCCAGCCCCAAAATTGCTAATTCTACCACTCCACCAGCTTCCAGATTTCGGGCTGGGGGGCGCCGGCTTCAGCGCCGATTTCGGCAAAGATGGTGACGGCCTGCTTGAGGTGGGGCATGGCAGCCTCATTTTGGCCGGCGGCATGGAACAAATCGGCCAGGTTGTTGTGCAGAGCAGCTTCGCGGTGGCGGTCGCCCAAAGAGACGCACAAGGCCAGGGCCGTTTCGGTCAGTTGGATGGCCTGCTCCAGGCGGCCGTGGGCGCTGTGAGCCAGGGCCAGGTTGTTGAGCGCGGCAATTTGGGCGCTGGAGTCGCCCAAAGCTCTGGCTAATTCCAGGCTTCGCTCCAGGTGTTGGCAGGCCAGTTCAAAATCTCCCTGGCTGCGGGCCAAAATCCCCAGGATGTTGTGAACCTGGGTTAGAGCCTGTTTATCTCCACTCTTTTCAGCCAACTCTCTGGCTTGATGGGCCAAATCCAGGGCGCGGAGCGGCTGGTTGTGGTGGTGGGCGGCTAGACTCCAATCCGCGAACAGCCGGGCGCTCTGCTCGGTCAGGCCGGCTGCCTGCTGGATGAGGGAAGCGGCCTCAAAGTAACTTTCGGCCAGCTCCCACTCGCCCCGCCGGTGATGCACATCACCCAGTTTGTGCTCCACGCGGGCTAACGAGGTGGCGAGGGGATGAGGCGGCGATGAGGCGGCTGGCCCTTCGCGTCCCCGCCCCCTCGCGTCCTCGCCTCCCAGCAGAGCGGCGGCGGTTTCATACGATGTCAAGGCTGCGTTGTACTCGCCCAGCAGGGTATGCAAATCACCGATGGCTTCGTGCAGGGCAGCGGCGTCAGGGTGGCCCAGGGCCAGGGCAGAGCGAAAGTGGGCCAGGGCTTCGGCATTGGCATAAAGGGCGCGGGCATGCTCGCCGGCCTGCTTAAAGTAATCGGCGGCTTCACTATCTTGACCGGCCAGCCGGTAATGATGGGCAATCTGGCTGACCAGCCCGGCCGAGTACGCCTCACGAAAACCGCGCAGGTCGGAGCGACTGCGCACCCCGCTCACCAGGGCCTCGGCCACCCGGCGATGCATCAGCCGCCGCCGGGCCAGGCTGGTTTGCTCATAAACCAGAGTGCGCAGTTTTTCGTGGCTAAAGTCGTAGCTCAGGCCGCGCTCGCCGCCCACCTCGGTGATCAAGCCCTGCTCAAGCAAGCCTTCCAGCCCGGCCACCACTTCCTCATCGCTGCGACCGCTGGCAGCGCGCAGGGTATCAAAGTCAAAAGAGCGGCCGATCACGGCGGCGGTATTGAGCAACTGCCAGCCGGTTTCGCTCACGCCGGCCAGCCGCGATTGCAGCAGCCCGCGCACCCCACCGGGCATGCTCCAATCCTGGCCGGCAGCCAGGTTATGGTTTTTTCTCAGAACCACCAGGTATTCCACCAGGAAAAAGGGCAGCCCTTCCGTCTCTTGATACAGGCGCTGGCTCAAAGTATCGGGGGATATTTGCGCCGCCAGGTGGTTAGGCACAGCTTGGATCAATTCGGCCACGGCAGCCTGGTCCAGGCGAGGCAGCGCCATGAGGGTGGCCAGGCCGGCCCGCTGCGCTTCGGCCAGCACTTGCTGCAGCCGGGCTTGCTGCGCCCCCTCGCTGCGCCAGGTCAACAGCAAGCACAAGGGCCGCCCCCGCAGCCGCCGTACCAGGTAGATCAGCAGCTCCAGCGAGGCGGCGTCCGCCCAGTGTAGGTCGTCCAGCAGCAGCACGCCGGGCGACGACCCGGCGGTTAAAGCCAGGAGCACCTGACTCAGCCCTTCAAAGAAGTGGCTCTGCGCCCCCGGATTATCAAGCGGCGGGGCCGGGGGCAGGCCGGGCCGGAGCGAGGCCAGCTCTGGCAGCAACCGGACGGTTTCACCAAGCCAGTGGGCCGGAATCGCCGCCAAACGCGAGCCGGAGGGGTCAGCCTGGCTCACCGCCGCCCGCAAAGCCTCGATGAAGGGGCCGTAAGCCAGGTTGGTTTCGCCTTCATAGCAGCGCGCTCTCAGGGTGACGCCTCCCTGGGTTTGGACATAGGCCAAAAATTCCTCAGCCAGGCGGGTTTTGCCGATCCCGGCTTCACCTTCCAGGACAATCAAATGACCGTTGCCGAATATGGCCGCATAGGCTTCAAGCAGCACAGCCAACTCGGTGGAACGGCCCACCAGAGGCAAAGCGGCAGGGGGGCGAAGGAGGGGGTGAGCGGGGGTGAGAGCAGGCGGACTCTCCCCTGCCCCCCTGCTCCCCTGCTCCCCTGCCCCTCTACCCCCCCGCACCTCTGCGGGTACTTGACGAGGCGCTGCCGTACTTTTTGCTTCCACCGGCGGAGACAGCCGGTTCTCCTGGATCGCCTCATACAGTTGGGTAGTTTCTTCCAGGGGCGGAACGCCCAACTCCTGGTCAAAGATGCGCACACACTCGCGGTACTGGCGCAGGGCTGCCCCTCGCTGGCCGGCCCAGGCATAGAGGCGCATCAACTCCCGGTGGGCTACCTCGTGCAGGGGGTCCAGGGCCAGCCAACGCCGGGCATAGGTGATGGCGGAGTCAAACTGGCGGCGCTCGGTTTGGCAGTGGACCAGGTTTTCCAGAGCGCGGCCCAAATCTCGCCGCAAACTTTCGGTTTGAAAGAACTGCCACTCGTCAAAATCGGGGCTGTCGCGCAGGGTGAAACCGGCCATAAAATCATCGCGATACAGGGCCACCGCCTCGGTCAGCGGGGCAATACACTCGCCGCAGACCACATCGGCCGGGTGGCCGTGGGTGCGACAGGTGGCCAGGTGGCGCTGAAATTGCACTGCATCTACCCAGATGTCGGCATCGGGGTTCAGGGCGATGTTTTCCCGGTCAACCTCCAGCCAATCTCCGGCCAAAGCTTTGTTCAGGGCCGACAGGGTGCGGCGCAGGGCGGCCCGAGCATGGGCCTGGTCATAATCGGGCCAGAGCAGGGTGGCCAGGGCGTCGCGGCTGTGGCTTTGGCCCGTCACAGCCAGGTAAGCCATCAAGGCGATAGCTTTGCGGGTGTCCACTTCCACGGCCTGACCGTCGCGTTCCATGCGCGGTGAGCCAAGCAACAAAAGTTTGAGTTGAGTCATTGTTTCTATAATCCTCACATTAGGCTGCTTAAATTGTACCGCAAAGGGTCAAAAAACGCAACGAAAACAAACTTGTAACGTTCATCGTAACGATAAAAGGACGGCTGCGGTGTAGAATGGCATTATTAAAAATGATTCGCTCCTATTGGAGTAAGGTGCATTGCGCTTTGAAAGTGCGACGCACCTGTACAAGGAGGATGCCATGTGCTTGTTAATTGTTGAAGTTCTGTTATTTCTCTCCGGGCTTTGGGCTATGGTGAGCGGCGAACTGCCCTCGATTGTGCTGGGTAAGCAATATGCCATTACAGGGGCCGGCGCCAGAATCGTTGGCGGGTTGCTGGCTTTGCCCTTGCCCACGGCCTTTATGGCCGGCCTGATTTTGCCGGTAATACTTGGCTCAGAGCAGGGTCTCGCTGTGGCTTCGATGATTGAATTGGTGATGGTAATTGTCAGCTTGATAGCAGCCCGGATTATCAGCCGCCGCATGCGCAAATCTACTCTGAACGTGGCTTAGCCTTTTCCGTAACGCTAATCGTAACGATTGAGAGACGAGGCTCGCTTAGACTTAGTAAATCACAGTTTGTTCGCTTCAAGCCGGCCGGCGACCCCCTCCGAGCTTGAATCTGTGATCTACTGAGACCGGTGGCATGAGGGTTGTTTACGAGGGATAGTATGGTATCAGAAAGTGTTCTGTACAATAACCGCATCTGGTTTATCATCATGCTGCTGATTGTGACGGTGATGGTTTGCAGCTTCAATGCTGTTACCAGCAAAGCCGAAAAGCCCGGCGCCGCCCCAAGCGAGACTCCGGCGGTCAATGCTACCTTGCCGGCGGCCAACAGCCAACCTCTGCCCCCTGAACCCGTCCGGGCCTCGCAGGGCTGGCCGGGATTTTATCGCCATCCGGCCGGTATTTTCAGCTTTAACCTGCCCGGCGAGTGGCGACTGGTCAGCGAAACGGACAGCATGGCCGTTTTTACGCGAGGCCGGTCGGAGTTGGGGGCCTTGTTGACCCACACCGGCCCGGCGGCCGATGCGAAATTACTGCCGGATTTCCGTGACACGTTTTTGGCAGGTTTTCTCAATTTTGCCGACGAGTACACCATCGTGCGGCAGGAAGTTCAGCCCGATCAAAGCACCAGCCTCACGGTTCGGTATCACTCTGCCGGTGAAGGCAACGGTCAGGTGGATTTTTTGTTTGTACAGCATGAGGCGGTTATGTTTGTGCTTTACCTGCGCACGCCGGCCCCGGCGGCGGACGCGGCGGCCTGGGCTAAGGTGACGGCCAGCTACACGCTTGAAGCGGCGCCCTCGCTTGAATAGAAGCGGCATCCTACCTTCCCGGAAGCTGGTTTTAAACCCTAAAACGCCTCATCATTCGAGTAGATTAGGCCAGAATCAGTTTCTGGGAAGGTTGACCGCGTAACTCCGGTAATTGATTGCTCTATCAGGGTCTCCCAAACGCCGGCAATTTTGGAGGCAGGTGTTTCGATGGTAAAATGGTCATATGCTGCTGACCAAATCAGACATCGAAACGGCCTATAACCTTATCCGTGACCACGTTGTGCGGACGCCGACGGTTTATTCCCACACCCTCAGCAAGCTGTGCGGCTGCGAAACGCTGTTCAAGCTGGAGAATTTTCAGATGACCGGCGCTTTCAAAGAGCGCGGGGCTTTGAACAAGCTGCTGCATCTGTCCAGCGCGGAATGGGCGACCGGGGTCATCACGGCCTCGGCGGGCAATCATGCCCAGGGGGTAGCCTATCACGCCCAACGCCTGGGCATCAAAGCCAAAGTGGTCATGCCCATCGGCACACCGTTGATCAAGGTGGTCTCTACCCAGGAGTACGGGGCCGAGGTTGTTTTGCATGGCGAAACCTTTGACGACGCTTACGAGCACGCGCGCCAGCTTGAGGCCCAGGATGGGCTAGTCTTTGTCCATCCCTTTGCCGACCCTGTGGTTATGGCCGGGCAGGGCACCATTGGGTTGGAAATCCTGGCCGACAAGCTGGGCCAAACGGCCGAGGTGGTGGTCTGCCCCATTGGGGGAGGCGGCCTGATCAGCGGCATCGCGGCCTACCTCAAGCAGACCAGGCCAGAAATTCAGATGATTGGGGTAGAGGCCGCTTCGTGCGCTTCGATGGAGGCGGCGCTGCAAGCCGGCGGCCCGGTTAAACTGGCCCGCGCCGCTTCTCTGGCCGATGGCATCGCGGTCAAGCAGGTGGGGGCGCTCAACTATGAGCTGGTCAAGCAGTACGTGGATGAGGTGGTAACGGTGGAAGAGGATGAGATTGCTAACGCCGTCCTGCTGCTGTTAGAAATTGAAAAAATCGTGGTTGAAGGGGCCGGGGCAACCCCCCTGGCCGCGATTCTGAAACACAAGGAGCGCCTGGCCGGCCGGCGGGTGCTCTCGATTATTTCCGGCGGCAATATTGACGTTAACATCCTGCACCGCATCATCACCCGCGGCCTGGCGGTGGCCGGCCGGATTGTTCAGTTGCAGGTGCGGCTGCGTGATGTGCCGGGCACGCTAACCGATGTTTTAGAAGTGCTCAAGCGGCTCCATACCAACATTTTGGATGTGGCCCACCACCGCTTTGACTCCCAAGCTCCCTTTGGTTACGTGGATGTTTCGCTCACCCTGGAAACCAAAGGCCACCCCCATATTCAACAAATTCAAACGGCTTTGCAGGCCGAGGGTTATCTGGTTCCCTAGCCTATCCCCAAACTAAAAAACCCCGTTTTCGGGCATAGCGGAAAACGGGTTTTTGAACTGCACCAAGTTCTATTGACGATTTATTTCCACGTCAGCGAAACATCATCCACATATAAGGCGGTGGGTTTGCCCGTTTTGCCCAGGTTGACCACGCTGAAGTAAACGTAAACGGTTTGCCCCTTTAAATCCGAGAGGTCGTAGGAGCGGGCTTCCCAGGTGCGGCTGTTGCTCAACTCTTTGGACAGGGTTTTGATCACCCGGAAGTTATTGTTGAGAATCATGATGGTCTGCACATCACCGCTGCCGGGGGTGTCTTCAGAAACGGGATAAACGTTCACCTTGAGCGTCGCCTGGCCGGCTTCGGCCGGGATCCTGACCTTTTGCCAGACCGAGCTAAAGCTGAAAAGGTCGGGGCCGGAAATGTTGCCCAGCCGCGCCGAGCGGCTGCCGCTCAGCTTGATGGAGGCGTCATAGCCGCCCCGAATCGGCGTGTCGCCAAAAACCCAGCCCTGGTCGCTTTCAAAATCACCGGCCAAAAGCAGTTCACCGGCCGGCAGCGGCCCCGGAGTGGCCGTAACCGGCGGCGGCGTCACCGTAATTTGAGGCACAGGCGTTACCGTTGGCGGCGGCGTTACGGTTGGAGGCAGCGGGGTAGGGGTGGCGCATTGAGTGCCGCAGCCGCCGGGACATTCCCCTGGGCAGTAGTAAACCTCACCTGGCTGGCAAGCGGGCGGTGTACAAATAGGGAGAGGGGTAGAGGTAAAAGTAGGCGGTGGGGGGGGAGGTGTCGTCGGCGCAGGCAGCGGGGTAGAGGTGGCCGTAGCCGGGGGAATTACTTGCCCGCCGGCCAGGGCTAAAGCGGCGGCGGCCTGAACCAATCCTGCGCCCATTTGTTCCGGCGACCCCAGACTCTTGGCGCTTTGGGCCATGATATTTTCTACTTCTGCCGGTGAAGCGCCCGGTTTGTTAGCCAGGATCAAAGCGGCCAGCCCGGCCACATGCGGCGAGGCCATCGAAGTCCCCTCAAAAAAGAGGTAAGTGTATTTTCCCGGCGTTTTGAAGGTTTGCTGTAAAATACCATCGGCGTAACCATCGCCATTTTGGTCCACGTCCAGGTCGCCGCCGGGGGCCATCAAGTCTACCTGCAAGCCAAAGTTGCTGTAGGCAGGCCGAGTCTCATCAAAGCGGACAGAGCCAACCCCAATCACGTAATTATCATACGCCGCCGGGTATTCCACCGCGCCGCCGCTGTTGCCGGCCGCCGCCACCACCACCACCCCTTTGCTGTAGGCGTAGCGCACCGCTTCTTCTAAGGCCTGGGAGCCGGTGCGCCCGGCCAGGCTCATATTGATCACTTTAGCGCCCTGATCCACGGCATAGACAATACCCTTGATGATATTATCATAGCTGCCCTGACCATCAGCACCCAACGCTTTGACAGGCAAAAGTTTAGCATTGTAAGCTACCCCGGCTACCCCGGCCCCGTTGTTGGTGCTCTGGGCAATGGTTCCGGCCACGTGCGTGCCATGCCCGTGGTCATCGGTGGGGTCGGCGTCATTGTTGGCAAAATCATAACCCGGCAGCCGTTTGGCGTTGGCTAAATCGGGGGCGTTAAAATCAACGCCGGTATCTATTACTGCCACAATAACATCCTGCCCGGTAGAACTATCCCAGGCTTGAGGCATTTGAATCTTTTGCAAATTCCATTGAAAGCTAAACAGCGGGTCATTGGGGGTTAGCGCCACCGGAATTTCACGGCTGCGCGCGGTGATGCCCGCCACATAATTTGGTTCGGCGTATTCAACGGTAGGGTCCTGGGCCAGTTTATTAGCCACCTCACGCGGGTCCTGGTCGGGCGAGAAGTTGACGGTGTAAAGCTGGCTCACTTCAACCGCCTGGGCCGAGAGGGTGCGCAAGGTTTCATCGGGGATAACATCGGCCACTTCGGCCATAATCGGTTCCAGAGTGGCTCCCAACTCAATCAAGCGTTGATCCAGGCTGGGGATGCTGGTAGTATTGATGGCGTTATCTCCGCCAATTTCCACAGCCCGCAGCGCGGTCGCAGAGGCCTGGCTGGTCAGTTTGACCAGAACTTTGCCCGGTTCAACCAAAGCGGCTTCCGGGGCAACCGCCGCCGGCTGGCCTACCTCCGGCAGTTCTCCGCCTGAGACGGTGGCGGGGGGAGTCGTTTCTGGGGTAGTGGGGGGCAAAGCCGTAGGCGTGGTCGGCGGTGGAGCGGGCGTAGTTGCGGCAGCCGGGGGCGAGACGACGACCACCGGGCTGGCCGGCGGCGGCGAAACTACCGCCGCCGGAGTGGTGACGGCGGGCACATCGCTGCCGCCGCCGGGGCGAGGCACTTCGCAGCCAACCAAAAATAGCATAACTATCAAAGTAGAAATAAGGCCGAGGTATTTTTTCATGATCATTCTCCTAAAACGTAAAACATTTCTGGCTCATGTTAAGAACAAGTGACCGGCGTTTCAGATTGACCGGCTACTTCTCTGCAAAATGGGAAAGCGCCGGTCACTTTGCACTTGTGCTGTACATGAGCCACATTTCTTTACGTTTCACTCCCTCAGGTTATCAAACACTTCAGCATAAGCGTCGTCAATTTCCGTCTCGGTCAGGTGAGTATAACCAGAAGTGGTGTTGATACTCTCGTGGCGGGCCAGGCGTTGCGCCAACAGGATATCGTGGGCGCGGGCAGCGCGGGTGACAAAATAGTGGCGAAAGGTGTGCGGCGTAATCGCGCCCCGCGCTTCCTCGCCCAACACGGCCACCACATACCCGGTCACAATATTTTCGGCGGTGCGGGTTGAGATGGGCAAGATTTTCTGGCCGGCCTTTTTATCGTGCCGGGCAAAAAGCGGCAGGCTGTCCAGACGCCCCTGGCGGCGGTCTTGCTCAAAGCGCAGGTGAAGGTACTGCTGCACGTATTGCACCGCCCGTTTGGAAAAGCGCACCAGGGCTTGTTTATCACCTTTGCCGATAACGACGGCCCGGCTGCGCTCCCAATCCATATCGCCGCGCCGCAGGCTACAAGCCTCAGACACCCGCAGGCCGGTATCGGCCAGAGTGATGAGCAGGGCTGCATCCCGGTACAGGGTCAGCCGCTCTACCAGGGTTTCGGGCGGGTGGGCGGCCTGCTCCTGGGCATGGGCTAAAATTTGCTCCACTCCCTGCTCCGGGAAGAGGTGCAGCCGCTTGCCCTGGCGGCGGCGCTGGCTCAACTCAAAATCCAGGGTGGACAGGTTGAGCGCGGCCCACTCCTGGGCGGCCACGTAGCGATAAAATCCGGCTACAGCGGTGGTATACAACCGCTCGGTAGCCACCGACTGCTGCTGCAAACCGGTCAAAAAAGGTTCTAACCAGCGCGGCGACAGGGCCTCGACTTCGGTTTCGGTAAAAACAAGAGGCGGCTCGCCGGCGGCCAGGCAGGCGGCAAAAGCTTTTAACCCCTGCTCGTAGGCAGCGGCAGTATGGCGGCTTTTGCTGCGCTTGATTTGCCGCAGATACAACTCGGCAGCTTCTTGCAGGGTCATAACTTTATGTAGTCTACCCCATTTTATGTGAAATGTAAAGATTTTTAGCCGATTTTTGATTTTAGGTGAGCGGGCCGGTCTTTAGTGACGCCTCGCTTTGAGGGGGCATGTCCCACCTTCCCGGAAGCTACCCCGCCAATTTTGAGACAAATTAATGATAATGGGCTATTTTGGTGGAGGCGCTTACCCGGAAAATTTTTATCAGCGGACCGGGCTGTTTTCTGAATAACGTTTCACCGGCAGGGCCATACACTTCATCTAAATAAAACCAATGGTTAGCCTCTGCCTCGGTGCGGTATGGATTAAACGTCTTAATTAATTCAGCTTTTTGGTATAACATAGCTTGCTGCACCAGCCGGGCAGTTTCGTCATTAACATTATGGCGGACTCGCGCCGACACGAAATTACTTAAAACAATCAAATCAGTTTTATGCGCTAAATAATAGTCGCTGTTATTACGGGTCGGGCCAAGTTCATTCAACCGGATTTGCTGGATCGGCCAATGTTTATTCAAAAATACCATGCTGGGGAAGACAGAATAATTCTCATCCACCACAATCGTATCGGAGGGAAATTGTTTGATGATCCAATTGGTAGCCTCTAGCCGGGTATCAGGCAGGGTAAGCAGGTGGTCAAACCAAATGGAGGTAATCCACGATTGGGCCAGCAAAAGCATCGCCAGCAGCAGTGATAAAACAAAGGCGGGCTGCGGCCGCATCAACCGCTGCCACTTTAAAAGGCTTAGAGCGTGTTTCTTAAAAAAGAAACCGGGTTTTTGAGAACTATTCGACCAT
>CAZDMM010000155.1:0-11929 GCA_964505845.1 uncultured Caldilineaceae bacterium | reverse complement strand
AGATTGACGAGTCGAAACGGCTGCCGGTGCGCTTTTTTGCCCAGGGCTATCCCTACAAGATTTTTGGCCTGATCCCCACCGACATTCACCTGCTGGGGGCGGCCACCCCGGAAGGCGGGGGCAATATCCACCTGTTGGGTACCGACCGGCTGGGCCGCGATCAGTGGTCGCGGCTGATGCACGGCACGCGGGTTTCCCTGTCCATCGGCCTGGTGGCGGTGGTGATGAGCATTTTTTTGGGCATCCTGTTGGGCGGCATCTCCGGCTACTTTGGCGGGATCATTGACCTGATCATCCAACGGCTGATCGAACTGCTGCAATCGCTGCCGCCCATTCCCATCTGGATGGCCCTGACCGCCTCGCTGCCCAAAGAGTGGACGGTGCAGCAAGTCTATTTTGCCATTACCATTATTCTCTCGCTCATCGGCTGGACCACCCTGGGCCGCGAAGTGCGCGGGCGTTTCCTGGCTCTGCGTGAAGAGGATTTTGTGGTCGCTGCCCGGCTGGCCGGGTGCAGCCAGTTACGCATCATCTTTCGCCACATGGTCCCGACCATGACCAGCCACATCATTGCCGTCAGCACCCTGGCCATTCCGGCCATGATTATCAACGAGACGTTTCTGAGCTTTCTGGGGTTAGGGCTGCGCCCGCCGGCCATCAGTTGGGGGGTGCTGCTGCAAGAAGCCCAAAATTTGCAGTCCATCGCCCTGGCCCCCTGGCTGCTCTTACCCGGCCTGGCCGTGATTATCACCGTCCTGTCGCTCAACATCCTAGGCGACGGCCTGCGCGACGCCGCCGATCCGTATAGTTAAAGAGAGGAGATTGGAGATTAGAGATTGATAATCTCCAATCTTTAATCTCCAGTATCAAGGGATAGTATGGAATCTCAACAACCTTATCTCTCCGTGCGCAACTTGCAGACTCACTTCATTCTCGATGAAGGCATCGTCAAGGCGGTGGATGGCGTCAGCTTTGATGTTTATCCCGGCCAGGTGGTCGGCATTGTCGGCGAAAGCGGCTGTGGCAAGAGCGTGGCTATCAAGTCGGTGCTGCGGATCATCGAAAAGCCGGGCCGGATTGTCGGCGGGGAGATTTTGCTGCGCCGCCAAAACGGCAGCGGTGAGGCCATCAACCTGGTTGAGCTGGACGCGCACGGCCCGGAAATGCGCTCGATCCGCGGCGGCGAGATAGCCCTGATCCCGCAGGAGCCGATGGCCTCCTTCAGCCCGGTCCATACCATCGGCAATCAGATTATCGAGACGATTTTGCTGCACCAGCCGGTCGGCAAAAAAGAGGCCGAGCAGATTGCTATCGAGCGGCTGCGTGAGGTGGGGGTGCCCAGCCCGGAGCAGCGCCTCAACGCCTATTCCTGGGAACTCAGCGGCGGGCTGCGCCAGCGAGCCATGATTGCCATGGCCCTGTCGTGCAATCCCCGCCTGCTCATCGCCGACGAGCCGACGACGGCCATTGACGTAACCACCCAGGCCCAGGTGCTCAATCTGCTCCGCTCCTTGCAGCAGCAGCACAATATGGCCATCATTTTCATCACCCACGATTTGGGCGTGATTGCCCAGATTGCCGATTACGTGGTGGTGATGTACCTGGGCCGGGTGATGGAAAGCGGGCCGGTGGACGACATCTTTCACGCCCCCAAACATCCCTACACGCGGGCGCTGCTCAAATCCATTCCCAGCATCCAGGCCCGTGCCCGCACCCCGCTGCCCACCATCGAAGGCTCGATCCCGCACCCGTTCAACCGCCCGGCCGGCTGCCCCTTTTACCCGCGCTGCCCCGACTTCATGCCCGACGTCTGCGACCAGCGCACGCCAGAAGTTCAGCCGGTCAATGAACGGCAAGCGGCCAGTTGCTTTTTGTATGAGCAGGTGGCCGACAAGACCTAAAGATTTCGCCGGGATTGGGGGATTAGGGGATTTTTCTTTAATTTTTTATCCCCCCATCCCCTCATCCCGGCCCAATTATTCTAGAACCGAGGTAATAGGGTGAACACAGCGTCAAACGGCCAGAAGCTTCTGGAAGTCAACAACCTGAAAAAATATTTTCCTATCAGAAAGGGCTTTCTGCGCAAAACGGTCGGCTACGTCCGGGCGGTGGATGACGTCAGCTTTTATGTGAACGAGGGTGAGACGCTGGGCCTGGTGGGCGAAAGCGGCTGCGGTAAAACCACCACCGCCCGCTGCATCCTGCGGGCCATTGACCCGACCGCCGGCCAGATCCGCTTCCACACCCAGGACAAGCGCCTGGTTGACATCGCCGCCCTGTCCAGCGCCGAGATTCGCCCGCTGCGGCGCGAGATGCAGATGATCTTTCAAGACCCTTTTGCCTCGCTCAACCCGCGCATGACCCTGCTCGACATCGTCGGCGAGCCGCTGCTGGTCAACGGCGTCAGCAACCGCCGTGAGCGCACCGAGCGGGTGGCCGAAATCTTGCGCCTGGTGGGGCTGCGGCCCGAATATATGCGCCGCTACCCGCACGCCTTTAGCGGCGGCCAGCGCCAGCGCATCGTCATCGCCCGCGCCCTGGCCCTGCACCCGCGCCTGGTGGTGGCCGATGAGCCGGTTTCGGCGCTGGATGTGTCGGTGCAGGCCCAGGTGTTGAACCTGCTGCTGGAGCTGCAGCAGCAGCTCCACCTGACCTACCTCTTTGTGGCCCACGATTTGAGCGTGGTCAAGCACATCAGCGACCGGGTAGCGGTGATGTACGTCGGCAAAATTGCCGAAATGGCCCCGACCGAGGAGATTTTTAACGCCCCCCGCCACCCTTACACGGCGGCTCTGCTGTCGGCGGTGCCGGTGGCCGACCCGCGGGTGCGCTCGCGCATGACCCCGCTCAAGGGCGAAGTGCCCAGCCCGGCCAATCCGCCCTCCGGCTGCTATTTCCACCCGCGCTGCCCGCATGTCATAGACCGCTGCCGCACCGACCCGCCGCCGCTGGAGGAAATTACGCCGCAGCATTACACCAGTTGCCACCGCGCCCGCGAACTGCACCTGGCCGGCCTGGGGGCGGGGAGTTCTGTTTCGTTGTCTCAATGAGTTTCAAGAAATAATTGTTCACGCTTCGTGTTAAAGGTAACTACTCAGCCACCCCTGCCCATAAGCCTTGTGACCGCTGACGGCAGACCGCCGACCGCCAAAAATTATCCCATAGCCCGGCTTTTCGGCGGTCAGTGGTCAGTGGTCGGCGGTCATACGGGGTAGGGCTGAGCAGTTACTATTAAAGTAAGGAAAGAATGTTATGCCCACACCCTGGCAGCGCTTCAAACAAGCCGCCCGTCTGGAAGAACCGGACCGGGTCCCGGTCGCTTTTATCGTGGATAGTCCCTGGCTGCCCGGCTATGCCGGGGTCCATACGCTGGATTTCTTTTTGCTGCCGGACCTGTGGCTCAAAATCCACAAGGATTTGCTGGACCGCTTTCCCGAAGCGGTTTGGATACCCGGCTTTTGGGTCGAATACGGCATGGCCGCCGAACCGTCGGCCTTTGGGGCGCGGGTTCATTTTCACGAGGACCGTCCGCCCTCCATCGAGCCGGTCACGACCGATATTGCCCTCTGGGCCGATGCGCCCGCCGCCGACCCTTATGAAGATGGCTTTATGCCCCTGGTGCTGCGGCTGTACAAACACGCCGAAGAACGGCTGCAAGCGGAAGGGTTGGGCATCAACATGGTCGCGGCCCGCGGCCCCATGGTCACAGCCGGCTGGATCATGGGCATCTCCGATTTGATGACCGGGCTGATTACCCACCCCAAAGAAATCAGCCGCTTTTTGGATACCTTGACCACCACCATTATCCGCTGGCTGCACGCCCAATTGAAGCAAATCCGCCAGCCGGAGGGTATCATGCTGCTGGACGACATTGTGGGCATGATCTCCGTCAATCACTACACCGAGTTTGTAGCGCCGCACCTGCGCCGCATTTTTGATGAGTTCGAGGGCCTCATCCGCATCTATCACAACGACACGCCCTGCGCTCACCTCTATCCGGCCCTGGCCGAAGCCAACTTTGATGTTTTTAACTTTTCCCACAAAGCCGACATCGCCGCTGTCAAAGCGCAAATGGGCCACCGCGTGGCCTTGATGGGCAATGTCCCGCCGCTGGAAGTGGCCGTGCGCAGTACCCCCGAAGTTGTAGAAGCAGCAGCCAAAGCCTGCCTGGACAAAGCTGCGCCGGGCGGGGGCATGATCCTGTCGGTGGGCGGGGGGGTATCGCCGGGCACGCCTGCAGCCAGCCTGGATGCTATGCTGGCCGCCGCTCAAGCCTGGACGGCGCCGGCGTTAGCGCCGGTTCATTAAAAGTTTTGCTCTGGGCTTTAGCACCAATAATAGGAGAGAGCGGTTGAAACCGCATCTCCAGGGCTACGCCAAATGCCCGCCTACGCGGGCAGAAGACTCTTCGTCCGCGTAGGCGGATATAATGCCCTTTGGGTACGACCGGCTTTAGCCCTATAGGGGCGATTTCAATCGCTTATTTGAAAAAGTATTGGATTTAGCGCCGGGTAAATGCCGCTCACAAAAGATTCAGCCAGATCAAGAGATTTTGGAGTTGAACAAATGATTAAATCTGACTTTAACCCCGAACCTTACCTGGAAAAACTGGAGGCGTTGATTGACGTCGCCCACGTGCAGGCCGCCGAAGCTCGCCAGGCTGCGGCCTGGCGCTTTGAGCCGGTGGACCGCCGGCCGACCATCATCACCGTGCGCGACGATTGGGGCCACCACCAGCACGACTTTCCGCCGGGCTGGCTGCGCCTCCCCTACAGCCAAACCTACCGCGACCCGGCCAAAATGCTGGTCTCAGAGCTGACCCGCGTCTACGAAGGGGCGTTGCTCAAAGATGACCGGGCCTACACCATCCGGGCCAATTATGGCTTGATCCTGCTGGCCAGCATGGTCGGCTGCCCCTACTGGCAGGATCAGGACAACATGCCCTGGGCCGAAGCGGTCCAAACGGTTGAGGAGATTGAAGCCATCCTGGAGCGCGGCCTGCCCAACATGAACAGCGGCGTCGCCGGGCGGGTTTGGGAAACCGCAGCCTACTTCCGCGAGAGGCTGGCCCCTTACCCCAGGCTTAGCCAGACCGTTCGCATCGGCTGTCCCGACGCTCAGGGGCCGTTCAACACAGCGGTCAACATCGCCGGGGTGAATGTTTACTACCTGGTCAACGATCAGCCGGAGTTGGTGCATCGTCTGCTGCGCTTCTCCACCGACCTCTACCTGGCCGTGATCCGCCAGCATAAGCAGTTGATGAACGAACCGATGGAGGTGGGTTACTCCTTCTCTTACCATATTCAAGGCGGCGGCCGTATGTCCGACGACTCGGCGGTGATGATGTCGGGCCGGATGTACGCAGAGTTTGTCAAGCCCTACAACGCCGAAGCCTTCCAGGCCACCCAGGGCGGGCTGCTCCACTTCTGCGGCAAGGGCAACCAGTTTTACGAGCACATGACCGACACCCCCGGCGTCAGCGCCATCCAGTTTGGCAACCCCGAAATGCAGAACTTTGTGGACCGCTACGAAATTGCCGAGAAAAAGAAGATTTGCCTGCTCTGGGACGGCCCCCTGCCCGAGTCGCTGGATCACATCAAAACCGGCGTCATCCACAAGAAAATCTGCAAAACCTGGGCCGAAGCCGAGGCTGAGGCGGCCAAGTTATTTTACCGATAAATTTAACCTTCAAGCCATAAAGGGGAGTAGCTCACGGATTTTCACAGATAAACACGGTTCTAGGGGAAATTTTTAATAAAAATCTGTGCTATCCGTGTTTATCCGTGAGCTAAGTAAAATCTATCAGTCAATTAGAGACTATTTGAAAGAAGACCATCATGCACATCACCCCCCGTTTCGTTGACCTGCTGGCCATTTACCGGGCCGAACTGCTGGAACGGGTCGTCCCCTTCTGGCTTACCCACGCCATTGACTGGCAAAACGGCGGCATCCTGACCTGTATCTCCGATGAAGGCCAGGTGCTCAGCACGGACAAGTACATGTGGTCGCAACTGCGGGCCATCTGGACGTTTTCCGCCCTGTACAATAAAATCGAGGCCCGGCTGGAATGGCTCGACGCGGCCCGGCGCATCTTCGACTTTGCCAAAACGTATGGCCGGGATGAGCAGGGGCAGTGGGTTTTCTGCGTCAACCAGGAGGGCCGGGTTTTGCAGGGGGCGACCAGCATCTACGCCGACGGCTTTGCCATCTACGGCCTGACCGAGTTCGCCCGCGCCAGCGGCGACCCGGAAGCGATTGACCTGGCCCTGGAAACTTATGAGAATGTCCAGCGCCGCCTGGCCCGGCCCGGCTCTTATAACACCGAGCCTTACCCGCTACCCCCAGGGGTCAAAGCGCACGGCATCTCGATGATCTTTGCCCACGTGTTTGATGAATTGGGCCATTTTCTGAATAATCAAGAAATCATCCGGGCTGCATTTGTTCATGCTATGGAGATAATGAACGTCTTCCGCCGGCCCTTTGACGGGAATCTCATTTATGAATTTGTAAACCTGGATGGCTCGCTCATTGACTCGCCGCGTGGCCGCGCTGTCGTGCCCGGCCATGCGATTGAGTCTATGTGGTTTATGATCCACTTTTTTCAGAAGTTGGGCGATGGAGTCCATACGGAATGGGCCATTAAGACAATCAAACGACACGTCGAACTGGGTTGGGATGAAGAATACGGCGGCCTGCTGCTGAGTGCTGACGCCGCCGGGGAGACGCCCTGGTGGAAATTTGCCGACTCGAAAATCTGGTGGCCGCACACCGAGACCCTCTACGCCCTGCTGCTGGCCTATGAGATTTCAAAAGAACAGTGGTGCCTGGAGTGGTTTGCGAAGGTTCATAACTACGCCTTCAGCCGCTACCCGGTTGCGCCCTACGGCGAGTGGACCCAGAAGCTGGACCGCCAGGGCCGCAAATTCAGCGAAACCGTCGCCCTGCCGGTCAAAGACCCCTTCCACCTGCCCCGCGCCCTGATCTACTGCATCCAGGTTTTGCAGCGTCTGGCCGGCACGTCGCCCGGAGTCATCGCCGCCGTATGACCTCCCCACCCAGCCTGCCGCTGCGGCGGATTGTCCGGGTCTGGTGGCCGCTGGCCGCCAGTTGGCTGTTGATGACCAGCGAACTGCCCCTGCTCAGCGCGGTCATCGCTCGCCTGCCGCACCAGGAGGTCAACCTGGCCGCCTGGGGCGTGGTCTTTTCTATCTCTACCCTGATCCAGGCCCCCAGCACCATGCTCCTGGCCGCTTCCACCGCCTTGAGCAAAGATTGGGACTCGTACCGCCAGGTGCGCCGCTTTATGCTGGCCATTGTGGCCCTGCTGACCACCCTCCATGCCCTGCTTGCCTTCACCCCGCTTTATTACCTGGTTATCCGCGACCTGTTGGGCGCGCCCGCCGAAATTGTCGAACCGGCCCGGCCGGGGCTGATGATCATGTCGCTCTGGTCGGCGGGAACGGCCTATCGCCGTTTTCAGCAGGGTGTGTTAATCCGCTTCGACCAGGCCCCGGCGGTCATCTGGGGGTCGCTGCTCCGGCTCAGCACCGAGGGCCTGATCCTGGCTGCCGGCTATGTGTGGGGGCAGCTTCCCGGCGTGGTGGTAGCGGCCGGGGCCATCATCCTGGGCGTGGTCGGCGAGGCCTTTTATACCGGGCGGCGGGTGCGGCCCATCCTGGCCCACCAACTCCGGCAGGCCGCGCCGGTAACGCCCCGCCTAACGGGACGCGCCTTTTTGCGTTTTTACATCCCCCTGGCCGTCACCGTTTTGCTGACCATGCTGGTCCAGCCCCTGGTCAGCGCGGCGCTCAGCCGCATGCCTCGCCCGCTAGAATCGCTGGCGGTCTGGCCGGTGGTCTGGGGGCTGCTGATTCTGTGGCAAAGCAGCGGCATTGCCTACAACGAAGCGGTCATTGCCCTGCTCGATGAATCTCATGCGGTGCAGGGGCTGCGCCGCTTCACCGCCATGCTGGTCGCCCTGATGACCTTGCTGCTGTTTTTGATGCTCCTCACCCCGCTGGCCTCGCTCTGGTTTGGACAGGTGGCGGCGCTGACCCCCTCGCTGGTGGCCCTGGCCCAGCAGGGGTTGTGGCTGGGCCTGCTGCTGCCCGGTTTGCGCATCTTGCAAAGCTGGTATCAGGGTGCAATCACCTACAGCCGCCACACACGCGGCGTAACCGAATCGGTGGCGGTGTTTTTGCTGGTCTGCGGCGCTATCCTGGGCGTTGGGGTGGCTTGGGGACAGCTTCCGGGCCTGTACGTGGGCCTGGCCGCGGTAACTGCTGGCTTGCTGCTGCAAACCGGCTGGCTGTGGTGGCGCAGCCGCCAGGTGATGCAAGCCGTCCAGGCCCGCGACGCCCGCAGCAGCCCGCTGCCCACAAGCGCACCGGCCAGGTGAAACGCCAGAGGAGTGTTTGTGCAACCATGAAAATGTCATTGCGAGGCCGCAGGCCGAAGCAATCCCCCTCGTCGGGGTGGAGACTGCTTCGCCTGCGGCTCGCAGTGACATGAAGCAAACCATTTTTGAGGGAGTCAGTGATGACCCAACCTAACTTACTCGTCTTAATCAGCGACCAGCAGCAGGCCGCCACGCTGGAGCCGGACAACCCCTGCCAGACGCCGCACCTGGACCAACTGGCGGCGGGCGGGACCCGCTTTAGCCGCTGTTACGCCCCCAACCCTATCTGCTCGCCCAGCCGGGCCAGCCTGATGACCGGGCTGCTGCCCCACAGCCACGGCATGGTGGATGTAACCCACGCCGTCGAATCCTACCGGGCCGAGTTGAAACCCAACCTGCCCTTTTGGAGCCGCACCTTGCAGCAGGCCGGCTACCACACCGTCTACATGGGCAAGTGGCACATCGAGCGCACCAACCGCCTGGAAAACTTTGGGTTTGAAACCTACAATGTGGAGCAGTACCACCAGCTCCAGGGTTTGGTGGAGCGCGCTGGCCCCCTGCGCCGGCGGGTAACGGTGCAGCAGAAGGGTTATAAAGATTTTCTGCTGTGCGGGGTGAGCGACGACCCGCTTGAATCCATCCCCGAATATCACCTCTACCAGAACGGCATGGCCTTTCTGCGCCAGGCCGCCCAAAATCCGGGCCGCCCCTGGGCGCTTTTCCTCAGCACCGAAGCGCCCCACGACCCCTACATCGTCCCCACCACTTACTATGAACGGTACAACCTGGCCGGCATCCCCCGTCCGGCCAGCTTTGACGACCCGCTGACCGGCCGGCCCACCATTTACCGGCGCATCCAGCAGGTCTGGCGGCAGTTGGATTGGCCCCACTTTGCCCAGGCCATTGCCTGCTACTACGCCTACTGCTCGCTGGTGGATGACCTGATCGGGCGGCTGCTGGCCGTGCTGGCCGAGACCGGCCAGGCCGAGAAGACCCTGGTGGTTTTCACCTCGGACCACGGCGACTATGCCGGCGCGCACCGGCTCTTTCTCAAGGGCATCCCCGCCTTTGAAGAAGCCTACCGCATTCCGCTTATCCTCAGCGGGCCGGGAGTTCCGGCGGGGCGCGTCGTCGAGTCAATTATCAGCTCGCTGGATTTGGGGACAACCCTGACCCAATTGGCCGCCGGGGTGGAGTTTCCCGGCCATGGCCGCTCGCTGCTGCCGCTGCTGCAAGCCGAGCCTGGCCCCTGGCGCTCCGAAGCCTTTGCCGAGTGTCACGGCCAGCGGTTTTATTACACCCAGCGGGTATTGTGGCAGGACCAGCTCAAGTATGTCTTCAACGCCTTTGACGAGGATGAGTTGTACGATCTGGCCGCCGACCCGTACGAACTACACAACCTGGCCGCCGACCCGGCCTGGTGGCCGGCCCTGGAGGCCATGGCCGCCCGCATGTGGCAAATTATCCGCCAGACGGACGATTTTAATATGTACAAAGCCCAGTACGGCATGTTCCGCTTCGCCCCGGTCGGGCCGGAAGGGCCGGGCTGATATTGGCAAAAACGCCCTTTTGACTTTTGGAAGCCGCTCTGTGGTGGTTAGCCGCCCAAAAGAGCCTGAACCGCAGCCAGTACCTGGGACACCTGCTCAGAGGTGGCGCTGCCGCCGCCCTGGGCCAGGCGAGCATCACCGCTGCCTTTGCCGCCGATCAGGGCCAGGGCCTGGCCCAGCAGCTCGCGGGCGTTGAGGCCGGTTCCGGCGGCGCAACTGATGACCAGGCTCAATTTTTGATCTGCATGGCCGGCCAACAGCGCTACCAGGTTGTCTGGCCCCGGCAGCAGCCGGGCCAATTCGCGCAAATCATTGAGGGAGCGGTCGGGATAGAGCCTGGTCGCCAGGCGCACCGGCCCGACAGGTTCGGCCTGGGCGCTCAACTGCGCCGCTTCAAACGAGAGCAGGTTGGCCTGCAGGCGCTTAAGCTCCTGTTGGGCCGCCGCCAATTGCTCCGCCTGCCGGTTGACCAGGCGCAGCGCTTCCTCAGGCCGGGTGTTCAACTGCTGGCCCAAAGCCGCAATCAGCTCGTGCTCGTGCTGAAACGTGGTCAGGGCCTGCTGCCCGGCCACAAAGTGGAGCCGCAGCTTTTGGTTCTTGCGCTCGGTTTTGACGATTTTGATCAGGCCAATCATCCCGGTAGACAAACAATGCGTCCCCCCGCAGGCCGAGTAGTCAAACCGTTCAACTTCAACCACCCGGATCTGGCCGCTCACTTTGGGGGGGCGGCGCAGGGGGACGGCGTCCCACCGGTCTGCGGTGATAAAGTAGGTTTTGATCGGCCGGTTCTCAAACACCAGTTGGTTGACCAGGCGCTCAACCTGGGCTAATTGAGACCCGTCCAACGGCACATCGGCCACATCAACGGTTGAGGGAGAGGCGGCGCTGATCCTGGCCGAGAGCGTCTCCAGCCCAAAGAGTTGTTCCAGGCCGCCGGAGACGATGTGCTGGGCCGAATGGTGCTGCATGTGGCCCAGGCGCCGCTCGCCGTCAATCCGGGCCATCACCACGGGGCCGGAAATATCCCCCGCCACCCGGTGCACCACCCGCCCATCTTCAGCCCGAAAGACATCCACCACCCGCGCCTGGCCCAACACGCCGGTATCATGGAGCTGGCCGCCGCCGGTGGGATAAAAGTAACTTTTGTCCAGCGTCACCTCAAAGAGGTGATCCCCCAGGGCTGTTTTTTCGATGATCCTGGCTTCAAATTCCAACCTGAGCGGCTCGGCCCAGTAGGCCGCCTGGTTTGCTTCCATTGTTCTATCTCAACCTCCGGTCATGGGGAATAGAGTCTGCCCCTTATTTTAGGCAGACCTGACCGGTTTTGAAAATCTGTTTTGCTGCTGCGTAAAGAGCTTTAAAAGAGGCCGAGCCTGGGGGATAGCGGGCGGCGACATCATTCCGCCGATGAGCGCCGCTCCAGTTTCATCTTCACCCGCTTCAAGCGGAACAAATCTTCGCGCTCATGCTCTTCCAGCACCATCTGGATATAACTTTGCTGTCTGGCCAGGCGCGGAATCAGCACATTTTCCAGGGCGTTGACCCGGCGGGTGGTGCGGCCGATTTCCTCAGCCAGGCGGCGCAGGCGGAGTTCCGTGTTGGCTAACTGGATGATCAAATCGAGCAGATTTTCAAAAGCCTCGGCCGCCGCCTCAACCCGGCTGGAGACGGCGGTAAGGCTGTACCCCCGGTCGAGCGGGCTGCGCCCCACGCTCTTTTGCTCAAGCATGGGGATGATCACCCCCATCACATTGGCGGCCGTCCCCTCCAACACGGCCTGTCCCCGGCCGGCAAAGGCGGCCGACTGGACCGCCTCCGGCCCATCCAGGGCCTCGGCCAGGGCCAAAGCGCCGATAGCCTTGCCGGTGCTTTGTTCCAACTCATCGCCGCTGCGCACCGCCTGCTCCGCCGTGCGCATAAGTTCCTTCAGCAGCGCGTTGCGCTTTTCCTTTAATAAGTCCCGCCCCTGGCGAGCCAGGCC
>CAZDMM010000154.1:0-11934 GCA_964505845.1 uncultured Caldilineaceae bacterium | reverse complement strand
GCCGCCAGACCGGCTGGTCCAGGCCATACTTGCGCAGGATATTCTGTTTGGCGGCGGGCGGCAGCCTTTGATTGGTTTCGTCGAAGGGGCCCCCCGGCACCGCGTGCATCAAGCCAAAGGTGATCACCGAAACCACCCATAAAACAAACAGCAGTGAAGCCAGGCGGCCCAGAATATAAGCCAGCATTGGACGGTTCTACCAGTCTTAGAAATTTTAACAACTTAAACGCCTTTGGAGGTTGGAAGAGTGGCGGGCTGGAAGGCTGGAGGATTTTTTCCAACCTTTCAGCCCTGGGCATTTCTCAACCAACGGCGTAATGGCTATTGACTTGAGTTCGGCAAAATGTCGAACTAAGGTTATTGTTGTTATTTCTGGGTACGGTAAGTATCAACGTTCAACACATCTTTGGTGATGTAAAGGCTGCCCCAGTTGTGATCGTTGCCCCAGTGCCAGGCAGCAATCCCTTGCGCGTCGGGCTGCCGGAAATCACCGGAGACGTAAGGCTGGAACAGATCACCCTGCCAGCGGTGGGCGATAAAGATGCCGCCCACGTCCTCCACCAAAATGCGCTCGGCTTCCTGGAACATCTCTAACCGTTTCTGGGGGTCGCTGGTCAGGCTGCTGGCCTCTTTGATCAGCGTATCGAATTTGTCGTTCTTCCAGGAGTGCCGGCCGGTGGAGACCCAGATGCCTAACATATTGGAGGGGTCCAGAAAATCCATGCCGTAGGAAACGCCGCCAAATTGAAGCTGGGTGGGTTTGGCGTTGAGCGCATCCATGTAGACTTTAAAGTCTTTGTTGGAGACCTCAACCGTTACCCCCAAACATTCCTGGATCGAGGCGGCCACCGCCTGGTAAACGGCCTGGAGGGCCACCCCTTCATTGCGCAGCCACATTTCCAGCTTGGGGAAACCCTCGCCGTTGGGATAGCCGGCCTCTTCGAGCAGCTTTTTGGCCTGGTCGCAATCATAAGCCTGAAATTCATGCAGCGCTCCCGTGGTGTCCGAAGCCGGGTAACCGGGCATGAGGAAGGAATAAGCCGGCATGGCCTTAACCTCCCCGTAAACGTTCTTAACAATCGCTTCCCGGTCTACGGCCTTGGCAAAGGCTTTGCGGACCTTGAGATCGTTAAAGGGGGGATTGAAGGTATCAAAAAGCAGGTAGTCGGTGCGGAAGTCGCCGTAATGGCGCAGATAGTTGGCTTTCAAGATTGGGTCGGACAGGATAATCTCGAAATCGGCGGGGGTCAGCCAGGCGTAATTGTTGTAATCAATCTCGTGGTTTTGAAAGGCCACAAATTGGGTATTCAGGTCTCGATACTCGCCGATGACCTGCTTGAGCCGGGGCTTGCGGAAGCCTTTGTAGGTGGGGTTGGGGGCCAACTCGATGCGCTTGCCTGGCTCCAAAGCTACCAGGATGAAGGGGCCGGACGAGACCGAGGTTTCAACCTTGCTGTTGTAGAGTGGGCCATATTTTTCCAGGGCTTTTTTCTGCAAGGTAAAGCCAAACTCCATCATGGCCGGTAGGGCCGGCCAGGGGTTGACGGTGCTGATCTGGAGGGTTAAATCATCGGCCGCCTTCACCCCCAGCTCGGTTGGCGGCAGCTCGCCGGCAATCACCTCATCCCAATTTTTGATCACGCCGGCGTAAAACCAGGCAAAATCCCAGGCGTGATCGGGGCTGGCGGCGTATTGGAAGGTCGCTTCCCAATCGTAAGCCGTGACGGGGGTGTTGTCGGACCAAACCAGGCCGGGCTTGATGTGGAAGGTCCAGGTCAGCCCATCTTCTGACACTTCCCAACTTTCGGCCGAGGCCGGGATCACGTTGAAATCTTTATCCAGGTCAACCAGCGAGTCCTGAAACAGATCGTTCAACTTGCCGGCGTCGGTGCAAAAGCGTTGGTAGACGGTGACCATAAAATCAAAAGCGATTTCGTTGCCGGTGATATCGCAGGGAACCTTGTAGATTTGCATATCATACGGAGCAGCGTCTTCGGGTAAAACCTCTCCATAGATAGTCGTATAAGCCGCATCATCTCGCTCTTCGGCTTCGGCGGTTGGCTCCGGCGTGGCCGTTGTCGCAAGTTGAGGAATGTTTCCTGCCGCAGTTTTTGGGGCAGCTATTGGTTCGGTGAGGTGACTAAAAGCAACTAGCGACCCGGCAAGGCATGCCATTAAAGTTACAATTAAATATTTTACCAGCGGACGGTTCATGGTTGGTTTCCTCCCCCTAATAATTAGACCAGGACGAATCCTATCCTGGCCGGTTTTCATATTGTAGCCAATTCCATAGTGAAACCTGGGAACAATCGCACCGTAGGAAAAATAGACATCCCTCCTTTTTTTTAGAATTTCTGACAAGGTGATAAAAACTGGCAGCGTGTGGAAACCCGTTGGGTTCATTGCAGCCAGAATTCGAAGTGATGGCCTATTATAACATAAAAGAAGGTCATGTCAATGTGATTCGGAACGCTCAACCAACTGAAGTAAAAATCATCCGTTTGCGGTCAGGCATACTCTAAGGCATAATGATGCCCACTTTGCATGGTGAGCGTACAGCCAATGACCGAATCTACCGCTTTGCAATCAAGCAGTCTCCGTGATCTCTTTCTGCTGCGCCCTGAGGTTGTTTTTCTTAATCATGGCTCATTTGGGGCATGTCCGCGCCCGGTTTTTGAAGCCTACCAGGCCTGGCAGCTTGAATTAGAACGCCAGCCGGTTGAGTTTTTGGGGCGGCGCTTTGAAGCCTTGATGCGCCAGGCCCGGCAGGCCCTGGGGGCGTTTGTTGGCGCAGAGGCCGATGATCTAACGTTTGTGCCCAATGCCACAACCGGCCTTAACGTGGTAGCCCGGGCGCTGCCTCTCAAACCTGGCGATGAAGTGCTGGCCACCGACCACGAGTATGGCGCTTTGGACCGCGCCTGGCGCTTTGTTTGCGCCAAAAAGGGCGCCCACTACATCCGCCGGCCGGTGTCAGTGCCGCTCACATCCACCGAAGAGGTGGTAGAAGCTGTCTGGTCGGGCGTCACTGCCCGCACCCGCGTCCTGTTTGTCAGCCACATCACCTCGCCCACAGCCATTATTTTCCCGGTAGCCGAGTTGGTGAGCCGGGCGCGGCAAGCGGGTATCATCACGGTAGTGGATGGCGCCCACGCCCCCGGCCAAATCTCGCTGAACCTGGCCGCGCTGGGGGCAGATTTCTACACGGGTAACTGCCACAAGTGGATGATGGCGCCCAAAGGCTCCGGCTTTCTGTACGCCCGGCCAGAGGTACAGCCGCTGCTGGAGCCGCTGCTGGTAAGCTGGGGCTGGGAAAGCGAAACGCCCGGCCCTTCCCGTTTTATTGATGAGCAAGAGTACCAGGGCACCCGCGATATTGCCGCTTACCTGGCGACGCCGGCGGCCATTCAATTTATGGTTGAGCACGACTGGCCCGCCGTCCGGTCTCGGTGTCACGAACTGGTGCGCCAGGCGCGCCGCCGCATCAGCGAGTTGACCGGCCTACCCCCGCTTACCCCCGATTCACCCGCCTGGTTTGCCCAGATGGCCGCTTTCCCTCTCCCTCCCTGCGATGCCAAACTTCTCCAGCGCAAACTCTACGAAAAATTTACCATCGAAATCCCATTTATCACCTGGAATGATCGCCAATTTGTGCGTATCTCAATCCAGGGGTACAACACCGAAACCGATGTGACCGCGCTGGTAGACGGGCTTGCTGCCCTGCTGCAAGTTTGATCAACAACCGTCCCCCGCTAACGCCCCTATCAACCACGCTCTGTTTTTCCACCGTAAAACGCCGCTTCCTCGTAACGCTGACCGTAACGCCGCCCGGACGGCAGCGAGCTAAAATAGCCGGTGTAGGTTAAGTTCCTGCAAACTTCCTGGTTCTCCCTAAAACTTGACAGAGGGCTAAACGATGGACTGGTTCATGCTGATGATGCTAACCGTGGCTACCGTGGTCGGTCTGGGGCTGCTGTACCTGGACTGGAGCCTCTGGCGCCAGGTGAAGGCCAGCCGGCAGTGGCCGGCGACAGAGGGCAGCGTTACGGCGACGGCGGTGGCCGAGGTAACCGTGACCCGGCGCAAGACCAGGATAGAGATGCACGAGGCCCGGGTGGCCTACCGGTATACCGTGGAGGGGCGAGACTGCAACTTTGACCGCATCGGCTGGACGCCCTACCACTTTGCCGACCCGGCCCTGGCCCGGCAGTTCCTGGCCGGCTTTCCGGTGGGGAGCAAGGTGACGGTTTACTACGACCCTCAGCGGCCAACCAGGGCCGTTTTGCAGCCGGAGACCGAACCGGAGGCAGGCGAATTGAATCCAACCGGCCTGGGCTGCCTGATCGGCGTGCTGCTGGTGGCTGTGCCGCTGTATCTCTGGCCCTGGCTGACCCACCAGGCGTTGTTAGCCAGCGCACCCCCGCCGGGGGAGACCCTGGCCGAGCGGCCGGCCCAGGAGCTGCTGCTGACGACCAACCCGTTCCCGCCGGATTGGGTGGTTAACGAGTGCCAGGCTTGTGACGTGTTCAACCTCTCTCCCGACCGGGCGATGCGCCAGTTCCGCATCACCGATATGCGCACCGGGGTGACCGAGAGCGTCTACCGCTACGCTAGCGCAGAGGAAGCCCGCGACCGCTTTTTGAATGCCCGGCAGAATATGGCCAGGGAGATGCCGCTTGGCTCGGACGTGCGCTATCAGAGCGCCGTCGCCGCCGAGCAGATGGCCGGCTGCGGTCTTAACTATGGCGAGTACACCTGTCTCACCCTCAGCCGGTTTGGCCAGTATATTGTCGGCCTGACCTACCGGCCGGGTGGTTCTAACCCCGGGCTAAAAGCCGCCGACGTGGAGAACCTGCTGCGCGCCCTCGACAGCCTGGCTATGGAGCGGCTGGGCGCCAGGAGCATGTGAAACTTATTTGCTTGAATCCAAAGCGCCGCCCGCCGAGTAACGGAGGCAGGCCTGGTACAGGGCTTCCACCGCCGCCTTATCTGCGCCAAAACGACAGCGCATTTCGCGCCGGTCGGAGAAATATTGGCCGGTCTGCTGCTGGCCCGCCGCTTCGGTTGCCAGCCAAACCGGCGTATTGGCCCCCTCGTCCGGCGACTCATATCCCCCAAAGCCTAAATCATTGCTCACGGTCGAATTAACGTTGCCGGGATGGCAGGCATTGACTGAGATGCCAAAGGGCTTTAACCGCTCGGCCAGGGCTACGGTCAGCATCCGGTTGGCCTGTTTTGACTGGCGATAGGCGCTGTTGTTGCTATAGCGGCGGCGTTTGAATTCCGGGTCGCTCAAATCCAGGTCGCCGGCGTAATTACTGGCCACGTTGACCACCCGCGCCGGGGCAGATTGCCGGAGGATGGCTTCAAAAGCCTGGACCATCCAGAAATAGCCCAGCACATTGGTGGCCCATTGCAGCTCGATGCCTTCGGGCGTCTCCCGGCGGCTGCGGGGAGTAGTGGCGGCGTTGTTGATCAGTACGTGCAGCGGCCCCTGCCAGCGCTCGGCCAGGGCTTGGATAGACGCCTGCCGGGAGACATCCACGACTTCGTAGCGCACCTGTGGATTGCCGGTGGCGTGGATGATCTCGCGGACAGCCTGCCGGGCTTTGTCTTCATTGCGAGCGGCCAGGACAACTCCATAACCCGGTTTGGCCGCGATTTGCCGGGCGATGGCCTGGCCAATTGCGCCGCTTGCGCCGGTGATAAGAACAATTTGCGGAGTTCGGTTTGTCATTCTGGTTAGCATCGTCGCCCTTTCAAATGGTATAATCTTTCCGCAGCCCAAAACAGCAGCGAGCGCGAGGTCGTCTTATGATCGAACCTAAAAAACAAGAGGGAACCACCTGCCCAGAATGTGGCGCACCCAGAGTTGAGGGGATGACCTGCCGGGAGCAGCTCGGTGCGATTGGGGCCTGGGAATTTCAAGACCCTGACTTGATGGCCGAACACTTTTTAACGGTTGCCTCCTACAATCTCCAGCATCCGGCCCAATTCACTGAAGAAGCGCTGGCTGGTCTGCGGGCCGCCTTTGTTAAGCGCCTGGATCAGGAGATTCCGGTGCAAGCGCTGCGCCGGCGGATGGCTCAGACGTATGAAGGCCAGAAGCGCGTCCTCAAGCCGGAGGCTGAGCGGCGGCCTGTGCTGCGCCGGTGGAAGATGACGATTGCCGATGTCTATCTGCCGGGCCAACCTCAGGGCGCGGCGGAGCGGGTCCGCCGCTGGGCTGCCGCTACCCGCAGCGAATTGTAGCCGAGACCCCACCTATTGTTAAATCCAGGCAATGTTTTGTTGTTGCGAGTGCGGCATAGGTGAATAGGGTCGCTATGGGCGGTATACAGATAGTTAGCAAAGGGAGAAAGGACTAAGTGACGATGAAGGTGCTAGAAACAGACCGGCTCATGCTGCGTTGGCTGTCCACAGAGGATGCGGCGTTTATCCTGGGGTTGTTGAATGAGCCTTCGTGGCTGCAATTCATCGGTGATAAAGGGGTCAGAACCCTGGAAGATGCCCGGAACTATATCTTAACAGGGCCGGGGGCCATGTATGCCCGGCTGGGTTTTGGCCTGTACCTGGTCGAGCTGAAAGAAGGCGGCGCTCCGATAGGGATGTGTGGGCTGATCAAGCGAGATTTCCTGGACGATGTAGATGTCGGCTACGCCTTTCTGCCGGCGTATTGGGGGCAGGGGTACGCCTATGAGGCAGCGTCGGCGGTGACAGCCTATGGAGCGGAGGTCTTGGGGCTGAAGCGCATAGTGGCGATCACCACGCTGGACAATCATCGCTCGGCGCGACTCCTGGAGAAGCTGGGGCTGCGGTTTGAACGCATGGTCAAATTTCCCGGTGAAGACCAGGAGATTCGCTTGTTTGCGGTTGATCTGAGTCGTTAAAGCAGGTTAATGAGAGGGGGCTGCTCCTGGCAACCACTGCTGGCCAGAGGCCCTCTGACAAAGGAGGCAGCCATGCCAAATTGGTTTTCCGGCAGCGTGGAAGTCAACAGTATCAACCTCCACTATTATCGCACCGGCGGAGATAAGCCACCCCTGGTGTTAGTGCATGGTCTCACCGATAATGGCCTATGTTGGATCCGCACGACCGAAGCATTGGAAAAAGCGTATGACCTGGTCATGGTGGATGCGCGCGGCCACGGCCGCTCCTCTGCCCCGGTCACAGGTTATACCCCCGCCGACCGGGCGGCCGACCTGGCTGGTTTTATTCAAGCCCTGCGCCTGGACCAACCTTGTCTGATCGGCCATTCGATGGGCGCCGATACCGTCGCTCTCACCGCGGCGGCCTATCCTCAGCTCGTCAAGGGTATTGTGCTTGAGGATCCCCCCTGGCATGAAACGCCGTCCTCGCCTGCCTCACGCGAAGCCACCGCCCAGGAGTGGCAAGCCCGGATGCTTCAACGAAAAGCCCAAAGTATGGCTGCCTTAATTGCCGCCGGGCGAGACGAACGTCCGGCCTGGGCCGAGATCGAGTTTGAAGCCTGGGCCACGGCCAAGCTACAGGTCAGCCTGGACGCGCTGCAGATGATCACCGAGTTACAACCTCATTGGCGAGAGACGGTTGCTAATATTCATTGCCCGGCGCTTTTGCTCAGCGGCGACCCCGCGTTGGGTGGGCTGGTCACGCCTGAAGTGGCGGCGGAAGCCGGGCGGCGCTGTTCGCGCCTCAAGGCGGTTCACCTTGCGGGCGTGGGCCACAATATTCGCCGGGAGCAATTTGAGCCTTTTATACAGGAGGTGACTGCTTTCCTGGCAGCGATTCTGCAAAATTAGGTTTTCTTCCTTTTAAACCAGTCGTTTACCCTCGCGGAAGGTCATTTTGACCCGGCTGAGCGCGTCGAGATCTTCCAGGGGGTTGCCCTCTACGACAATCACATCGGCCAATTTGCCGGCAGTGAGTGTCCCCAGCTTACCATCCAGCTTACTCAAACGAGCGGCCACACTGGTGGCGCTGCGAAGAGCGCCGTAGTTGCCCGCTACTACGCCCAGCTTGACCATAAATTTCATCTCCGGGGCAATCACCTCGTGACCGACGGCCGGGCTGCCGGCGTCGGTGCCAAAGACGATGGTCACACCGGCTTTGGCGGCCTTGACCAGGCCCTCGTAGCGGCTGGGGTCGGCTACGGCCCGCTGCCGCTCGGCAATTTTCCACTCCGGGATGTTGTATTGGCGGGCTACCTCCGGCTGGCTCTGCATCACCAGCGGGGCAAAGGTGGTCACAATCGGGATTTTTTTATCGAGCAGCAGTTGGATGGTCTCATCGGTCATGCTGCCGCCGTGCTCCACGCAATCCACCCCAAAGCGAGCCACCCGCTCGATGCAGGCATTGAAGGTGGCGTGAGCGGTAATCGGCAGGCCGTTGCGGTGGGACTCGTCAATGATGGCCTCCAGTTCGGCGTCGGTAAATTCCAGGGTGTCGTGGCAGGCCATAATCTTGATCAGGTCGGCCCCGGCCCGCACCTGGTCGCGCACCGCCCGCCGCATCTCATCCGGGCCGCTGGCTTCGCGGCAGCACCAATAGGTGTGTCCGCCGGTCTGCACAATTGACTCACCGGTGATGAGCAGGCGCGGCCCCGGAAAAATACCTTGCTCGACGGCCTGCTTGGCCGCAATGTTGCTCTTGTTCATGCCCAAATCACGCACGGTGGTGACGCCCGAACGCAAACTGATAAGCATATTGCCGGCTGACTTGTAGGCGCTAATTTCCGGCGAGTCATCCAATGATTGGCGGGCCAGGTCGTGGATACCATCCCAGGCCAGGTGGGCGTGGCTGTTGAACAGGCCCGGCAAAATCGTCCCGCCGGTGTCAACCGCCTCCGCAGCCCGTTCGCCCAGTTCGCCGGCCGGGCCGACCGCTTTAATTTTGCCACCTTCCAGTTCCACAAAGCCATGCTCAATCACCTCGTCCCCGGCGCAGGTGAGCACCCGGCCGCTGAGGATTTTGTGCTCGGCGGGCAAATCGAACATGGGTTTAATCAATTTTTGAAATCGCCATGGGGCTTGTTCAGGCATAAGAGTCTCCTAAAAAATAGTGTCAGGTGTCAAGTGTCAAGTGTCACGTAGCCATTTTCATTGTTGGCGACGTCTCACCGACTCATGAACCCTCCTTTAAGATTAAAAAAAGATAAAGGCTGAGGCTGAGGCAGTTCCAAGATTTAATTCCTCCAGGTACGTAGTGCGTAATACAAATGTGCCACGTACCACGCATTACGAGAGTTGAAGTTTCATTTTCTTGGAATTACCTTAGCCCTAACTCCTCCAGGGCGCGAGCGGCTCCGTCCAGGTTTGAAAGATTCATGCCGGCATAGTTGGGCGAGAAGATGACGCCCTGACCGCCGGCCCGGTAAGTTGCCATCACGCTGCGGTAGACAATATCGGGCGTGCAAACGGCCTGATCGGCCCGCACGCGGGGGGCATCCACCCCCAGGCCCATGTAAACCGGCACTTTGCCCTTGACCGCTCGCACCGTATCCTGGCACTGGCCGAAAACGTAACTATCCGGGTCCATGCCGACCTGGATAACTTCATCCCAGGGCGCTTCCTGGAGACCGAGGAACTTATACATCAGCGGGGTCATCTCCTGCGGGGTCACATCGCGCAGGATAGATTTGTGGAAATCGCTCATCTCTTTCACGTAGATCTGCCCCGCTTGATGCTGGTAGGTAATCGGCTTAACCCAGTCAGAATAAAGTGTTTGCTCCTTCCAGGGCCATTGGGCTTTGCGGAAGGGGTTGAAATGGTTGCGATTCCAAACGTTCAAGCCAAATTCCAGCTTGGGGTTGCACCACTTGACAATGCCGTACAGTTCGCGGTCCAGGTCTTTGTTTCGTTCCACCCAGAAGCGCTCATACATCAGGATTTCGGGGTTGCGCAGGAGGACGCGCCAAAACTCGATAAAGGCCCCATCCACAAACTCCTCCCCGGCCCGCGCTTTTTGGAAATAATCGTAGACCTCCCGGTAGGCCAGGCGCACCCGCTCCACATCAATGCCGCGCTGCGCGGCCAATTGGCAGCAGGCGACGCAAAAGCAGGCCGGCGCTTCGCCGGCAATCATCTTATCGAGCGGGCTGCAACGCTCGTTGCACCACATGATGCCGTCAATATCGTAATTGCGGCAGTGGTCTTCCATAATAGAATGCCACCAGGTACGATAGGCGGGATGGTTGGTGCAGGGTTCTGCCCCGTAGCGTCCCAAAAAATCTACTTCCAGGCACTGCGGCATGTTGGGGATCATCACCGCCGTAGCCGAGCCGTGGCCGGCATATTTAAACAGCGGCTCCATCATCTCCGGCATCACCTTCATCCCGCGCTGGCGGGCCGCCGGGATGACCATGTCCAGGATGTCCTGGCCCTCCATCTCCGGGTCGCTGGCCCGGAAGTTGTCAATAAAGGTGTTGCGATAATACTCCGGGCGATACTTTAAATACGAGCCGCCCCGCATCGAGAAAGGTTCGGGCACACCGTGGTCGGGCCAGCCCTCCAATTGCCAGGAGATGCGGCGGCCCACCTTCAGCCCCAGCCAGGAGATGGTGCCAATCAGCAAAACATTGACTCCCACCCGGTTTTGCAAAGTCTCCAGCACCTGCTCCACACCCTCATCAATAAAGCTGATGGGGCTAATCTGAATGCCGACAAATTTCTTGTCGCGATTGGTCATGTCGTATCTCCCTTGAAAATAACTATCATGTCACTGCGAGCCGCAGGCGAAGCAGTCTCCTGGGTGGAGACATCGGGGATTGCTTCGGGCTACGCCCTCGCAATGACATTTTCATCATCTGTGAGGTGCGGCCCATTTATGTTCACTCTTCTACAACGAAAGCTGCACCGGCTGGCCTGTCTCCGCAGAGCGATAGATAGCCAGGCAGACTTTCAAAGCAGCCAGGCCATCTTGACCCGTAATCCAGGGTTCGCGGTCAGCCAGGATGGCGGCGACAAATTCCTGCGCCTGCCGCATGAAATTATAATGTTCGCCCAGGCGACTCGCGGCGCTGTGAGTTTCCAGGCGAGTCGCCATGTGATTATTGCTGAGTTCGGCCCAATGGCGAGTCCGCACCCGCAGCATGCCCGTCGAGCCGTAGATATGAGTTTCCCAATGCGCCGGCTGGGCCCAATAGGCGGGTGCATTGGCCGTGAGGGTGGCCGTAGCGCCATTGGCAAAGGTGAGCAGGGCCGCCACGCCATCTTCCACCTCCGCGTCCGGGCTGAAGCGCCGGGTTTGGGCGCTGACGCTAGTCACCTCGCTACCGAGCAGCCAGCGCAGCCGGTCTACCGCGTGAACCGCGCCGTACATCAACACCCCACCCCCGGCCGCCTCTTTTTGCCTGACCCAAGCAGGCAAATGAGCGCCGCCCTGGGAATTCATCACCTCGCAAGCCAGTTGCGGCCGGCCAATTTGGCCTTCATCCAGCCAGCGTCGGGCCGCTTGAAGCTCATCTCGAAAGCGATGCACGAAGCTGAGGGACAGTTTCACCCGGCCGGACTGGCAAGCGGCTATAATCCGCTCTCCGTCTGTCACAGTGGTGGCGATGGGTTTCTCGATCAGCACGTGGACTCCCTGAGCAGCCGCCATCTCTGCCGGGGCCAGGTGGAGGTGGTGGGGCAAACTGACCACCAGAATATCCAGGCCGTGCTCCAGCATCTGTCGCCAATCGGTAAAGGCCCTGGCCCCACAGCGTCCGGCCAGGGCGGTAGCTCTGGCTTCCACCACATCGGCGATACCGGCGACCGTAACTCCTGCCGTCGCAGCAAAGCCGACAGCATGCCGTTCACCGGCTTGACCCGCCCCAATAATACCGACTCGTAAACTCATCCTATCTCATCACCCGCCAGCGCAGGTTCCAATCTTCCTACTCGTTCCCAAACTCAGTTTCGCCTACTCGTTCCCAAACTCAGTTTCGCCTACTCGTTCCCAAACTCAGTTTCGCCT
>CAZDMM010000153.1:0-11955 GCA_964505845.1 uncultured Caldilineaceae bacterium | reverse complement strand
CGCACGGCCCGATTTAATACGCCGGGCACGCTGAGCAAGTGGCGCAGAATATTGGCAATAGTGTGGTTGCGGCCAATGGTCTGGCGCAAGGTTTTGGCGTAAGGGCGGAGGGCTGAGGCGGAAAAATCGCCGCTCTCTAAAGCAGCCTGGGCCTGGCGGGCGGCCAGCTCGCCGCTGATGATGGCCGTGCCGATGCCTTCGCCGTTGAGGGGGTTAACCAGCCCGGCCGCTTCACCGGTGACCAGGATGTTATCGGCCACCGGCGTGACGCTGCTCATTTGGGAGCGCAGCGGGTGGCCGCGCAGCGGGCCAAGCATGCTGGCCCGGCCCAGCCGCTCCCTGGCATAGGGGTTGGTTTGCATAAACTGCCGCAGCGACTCCTTCAAATCTACGTCGCGCTGCCGGGAGCGTTTGACATAAGTCCCCAGACCCACATTGGCCTGTCCCTGCGTCATGGGGAAAATCCAGGCGTAGCCCGGCATCAGCGTTTGATCGTAGTGAATCTCCAGCAGCGACTCCCGGCCTGCCACATTTTCAAAATAAGCGCGGATAGCCACTAAGTCGGGCATACCTTTGACCAGCCCCAGTTGGCGGGTAAAGCTGGCGTGGGCCCCGTCGGCGGTGATGAGCAGGCGGCTGTTTAACTGCAACGGGGCTGATTGCCCATTGGGCTGGCCCGATAGTTGCACCTCGGCCGGGGAGAGGCGGGTCAGCCCGGTCAGTTTGACCCCCTCCATCAAGACAGCGCCGGCTTTGAGGGCCTGCTGGAGAATGGCGTCATCCAAAGTGAGCCGGGGGATGACCCGGCCATAGCAGCGTTGGCGGTCATCCGGCACAATGTGGACGGCCTGGCCATTGGGGGCGGAAAAGAGGATTTCGCCGGGGGCGTTAAAACTGTTGGCTTCCAGCCAGCTTTGCAAGCCCATGCGCTCCAGCCGGGTCAGGATAGAGCCGACCACTCCATCCCCACAGACCTTGTCGCGGGGAAAGGTTTGTTTATCTACAATACAAACTTTGACCCCGGCCTGGGCCAAAAAATAAGCGGCGGTTGAGCCGGCCGGCCCCCCGCCGACAATGATAACATCATAACCTGGCATGAGTTTACTCCTCACGCCGCTGTTGCCAGCGGTTCGGGGGGGGCAGAGGTTAAAGAACTCTGAGGCGGCCTGGCCAACAGCCGGTAATATCGCACCAACCAATGGTTTGACCAGCCAAACCAGGTGGTATCGCGCATGATCATGCTCACCTGCTCGCGTCCCATTTTGGCTTCGGCCAGCAGCACGTTGGCGTTGTTGCGGCTGATGGCCAGCGTGCGCACCGCAAAAAAGAGGGGCCACATGCAGGCCAGCCGGATGCGGTGCTGGCGGCGCGGGAAGGCGGTGATGTAAGTCATGCCGTGCCACAGGTGGCGCTCGGCTTTGTCGGCCAGCATGTCAACCACCTGCATGGCTTTGTCCAGGTTTTCGGGAGCAAACATGCTGTCGCGGGTCAGCCCCACTTTTTCATAAAAGGTGCGCGGCACGTACACCCAGCCCCGCTCGTAATCTTTGCGCATCCCCCGGATCACGTTGACCGTTTGCAGGGCCAGGCCATATTCCCGCGAAAGGGGCATAAGCTGCTCTTTGCGGGCGCGGATGATGGGTGAATACCAGGCAAAAATATCGGTCAGCAGATAGCCCACCCGCCCGGCCACCTGGTGCATATAATCGTCCATCTCCTCTTCGTTATCCACAAAGGGGCCGTGCTCCTGCCAGCGGGCCATGCCCAGCGAGGTGCGGTTGACCCGCTCCACGATGGCCTGTTGGATTTCGCCGGGCAGCTTGTGCAGGTGTTCTATGACCGCCCCGGCGTTTTGAGCCACATACTGCTCCGGGTCGCTGCTGTCCAGGGTGGTGAGTTGGGTGGTCAGCCGCTCCACCGGGCTGGTCTCGCTTAACACCTGCGCCCACAGCCGCAGCAAATCGGCTTTACGGTCAGCTTCCATTATATCGTTGTCTTCCAGGCAGTCAGATACCCGCAGCAACAGGTAAGACACGGTAATCGAGTCGCGTAAAATTTGGGGTAACTGTTCGATGGACAGGGCAAAGGTACGGCTAACGCGGCGCAGCATCTCATACTGTTGCATGGGGGCTTCCTCCCGAAGGTGTAATCATGTGCAAATATACCATTCAACCGGTAGCGCGTCAAGAGGGAATTGAAGTTGGAAGAGTGGAAGATTGGAGGGTTGGAAGGATGGTCACATCCAAACTTCCAGCCTTCCAACCTTCCAGGCAACTATTGTCTTAAGGCAGCCCTTAAAACCTCCGCCGGGTGAAGCGCCTGCCGGCCGGTTCCGTGCTTGATCTGCTGGCGACAGCTCACCCCCGCCGCCGCGATAATCGCGTCGTCCGCCTGTTTACGCACGGCGGGCAGCAAGCGGCGCTCGGCCATGGCGATGGAAATATCGTAATGCTCGGCCTCATAGCCAAAAGCGCCGGCCATGCCGCAGCAGCCGGAGTCAACCTCGGTGACAGTGTGACCGGGCAAACTCAAGGTGCGCAGGCTGGGTTTGGTTCCCACCAGAGATTTTTGGTGGCAGTGGCCGTGCAGCAGCACCGGGCGCGGCTCGGTAGCAAACTCCAGGTGCAGTTGGCCCGCGTCGGCCAGCCGGGCGATGAACTCTTCAAAGGTGTAGCAATGGTCGGCTACCAACTTGACGCGGGGGTCGCCGGGCAGCAGCGAGAAATATTCATCCCGCATCGAGAGGAGGCAGCTTGGCTCTAACCCCACAATGGGCAAACCCTGTTCGGCCAGCGGCGCCAGCTTCTCGATAGTTTGGCGGGCGGCCCGGCGGGCTTTGTTGACCAGCCCCTTCGACATCATGGGCCGGCCGCAGCAGCCGTGCCCCGGCAGAATAACCTCAAAACCGGCCGCTTCCAGCACCTCGGTGGCGGCAATCGCCACCTGGGGATAGTTGTAGGTGTTGAAGGTGTCGTTGAATAAAACGACCGCCGACGACTGACCGCCGACCGCCGTTGAGCGATGACTGCCTGCCGTCTGCCGTCTGCGGTCAGCCGTCCGGTGCTTGAACCACTGGGTAAACGGCTCCGCCGCAAACTCCGGCAAATGGCGCTGGCGGCTGATGCCCACAAATTTCTCCAAACCCCAGCGCACCAGGCCGTTGTTCAGCAGGGTGTTGACCAGCGGGGCGGGCAGCCCGCTGCTAAGGTGGCTCCAAAAGGCGATGTCGGCAAACAGTTTGGCCCGCAGCGGAACCGGGTGTTTTTCATAATAGTGGGCCAAAAACTCAAACTTGATTTTAGCCATATCCACCGAGGAGGGGCACTCGGCTTTGCAGGCTTTACACTCGATGCACAGGTCCATCACCTCATACATGCGCGGGCTGGTCAGCTCCCCGGCCGGCAGCCGGCCCGAAAAAGCGGCTCGCAGAGCGTTGGCCCGGCCGCGGGTGCTGTGCTCCTCGTCTCGCGTCACCATGAAGCTGGGGCACATGGCGCCGGTGGTCTGCTTGCGGCAGATGGCGGCCCCGTTGCACATCTCCACCGCCCGGTGAAAGCCGCCGTCGGCGCTAAAATCAAGCTGCTCTTTGAGAGGGATGACCCGGTAATCCGGCCCATAGCGCAGGTGGGCCGTCATGGGCGGCGCGTCTACGATGTTGCCGGGGTTGAGCAGGTTGTGCGGGTCAAAAGTTTGCTTGACCTGGCGGAACAGGTTGTACAGCTCCGGGCCGTAGAACTTTTCGTTGAGCCAACTGCGCGAGCGGCCATCGCCGTGCTCGCTGGTGATGGCCCCGCCAAACTCGCCGGCCAGTTCCATGGAAAATGAGGCAATCCGGGGTAGCTTGTCCACCTCTTGGGCCAGTTTGGCGTTGATAAGCGGGCGGATGTGCAGGCAGCCGGCGCTGGCATGGGCGTAATAGGTTACTTGAGTGCCCAGATCGTGGCAAAAGCGTTCCACCTGGGTGATGTATTGGGCCAGGTGTTCCACCGGCACGGCTGCGTCTTCAATGAAAGGGATGGGCTTGAAGTCGCTTTTCACGCTCATCAACAGGCCCAGGCCCACTTTGCGCACCGTCCAGACGTTGTTCTGCCGGGCCGGATTGAGGGCCGGCACTACGGTGCAGTTGACTTTTTCTCGTTTGAGGTGGGCCGTCAGGCGCTCTACTTTGGCTTGCAGCTCGGCTTCGCTTTCGCCGTAATACTCGGTGATGAGGAGGCAAAAAGGCTGGCCCTCGATGAAGGTGGACAGGAGCCGGGCGTATTCAGGAACTTCGCGGCACATGGTCAGGCATAAATTGTCAAGCAGCTCCACCGCCGACGGTTCGGTTTGCAGGATGACCGGTGTGGCGGTCAGCGCCTCGGACAGGTTGTCAAACTGCACCAGGGCCAGGGCGGTCTGAGCCGGCCGCGGCGCCAGGTTGAGCTTGAGTTCGGTCATCACGGCTAGGGTGCCCTCGGAGCCGCAGACCAACTTGGCCAGGTTAAAACGCGGGTCTTGCGGATAGATAAAGGTGGTTCCTTCCACAAAGCGGTCCAGGTTGTAGCCGCCGGAACGCCGCCAGTGATAGGGCGTGCCGGCCCGGATAACCTCGGCCTGAGTCTGGGCCAGGCCGGCCACGCGGCGGTAAATTTCCCCTTCCAGGCCGGGCCGCTGCTGGTAGTGAGGCAGGGCCGCCGCCTCAACCGGGCCAAAAACGGCCGGGCTGCCGTCGCTCAAAATCACCGAGGTTTCCAGCACGTGGTCGGCGGTCATGCCGTACAGAATGGAGTGGCTGCCGCTGGCGTTATTGCCCACCACCCCGCCCATGGCCGCCCGGTTACTGCTGGCCGGGTCGGGGCCAAAAAGGAGGCCCAGCGGTTTGAGGTGGGCGTTCAGGTCATCCAGCACCACGCCGGGCTGCACCCGCACCCAGCGCTCCTCGGCGTTGACTTCGAGAATCTGATCCAGGTGGCGGGTCACGTCAATTACTACAGCTTCGTTGACGGCCTGGCCGGCCAGGCTGCTGCCCGCCGCCCGCGGCAGAATGGGTACCCGGTATTTGGAGGCCAGTTCCAGCGCGGCCTGGATGTCATCCACCGTTTTGGGGATGAGCACGCCGTAAGGCATCACCTGGTAGTTGCTGGCGTCGGTGCTGTAAAGGATACGGCTGTAGGCGTCGGTGCGCAGGTCGCCGCTGATTCGTTTTTGGAGGTCGTTAAAAAAATCCGGGATAGCAAGGGTTGAAGAGTTCATTGGCTTGATCCGTTCATTTGTTTGAGGAATAAATCTGTCCACGAATATGGAACGAATAAACGAATATTCCTACTGTTTGCATTCGTTTATTCGTTGTTCATTCGTTGACAGCCAAGTTTACCGCAATTATACAAGGCTCTCCAACTATAGCATAAGTTGTAAAAAATAAAAGTCATTCCCACCCGGCCTTAAGTTTACGCAATTCTTACGGATAGAAGTTGATTATAACCAAAGATAGAGTATCATTGTTATGACGATTGGATTACGCCGGAGCCGCAGCAGCCGGCCAGTGGAGCAGTGATGGAGCCAAATTTAACTGAAAAAGACCGGGAGCAGGCCAGGCTGATTGAGCGGGCTAAACGAGAGTGGGAAGCCAGTGTGGACGCCCTGCCGCAGTTGATCTGTTTGCTTGACCGGCAGCAGCGGGTGGTGCGGGGCAATCGCACCATTGAACGGTGGGGCCTGGGCCAGGTGATTGAGATCAAGGGAAAAGATGTCCACACTTTGCTGCACGCCCACTGCTCCGACCCTCAGTGTTACCTGGTTTCATTCCTGCAGCAGGTGTGGACCGAATTACCCCAGGCCCAATCTATTGAGTTGGAAGCGGATGACAAGCAGCTAAAACGCTATCTCCAGCTTCAAATTCAACCTATTTTAACCCCATTACCCTATTCTGTCGAAGACAGCAGCAATCAAAGTTTTGCCGTCCTGGTGGTATCGGATATCACCAAGCAAAAACAGGTTGAGCTGGCCTTGCACGAGTATGCGGCTGAATTAAAAGCTCACAACGAGGAACTGGACGCCTTTGCGCATACCGTAGCCCACAACCTCAAAGGCTCGCTCCTGCCCCTGATTGGCTTTGCAGAATTGATCCGAGATTTTTATGACAAACTCCCCCCCGACCGGATTCTGCGAGACGTGCGCCTGATTGCGCAGTCGGGCCATAAGATGAGCAAAATTATTGATGAGCTCCTGCTGCTGGCCGGGGTGCGTAAGATGCGGGTCGAAATGAAGCCGCTGAATATGGCGGCGATCATGGTTGAAGTGCAGCAGCGGTTAGCCCCCATGTTGGCCGAATACCAGGCCGAACTGATTGTGCCGGAGCCGTCTGCCTGGCCGGCAGCGTTGGGCTATGGCCCCTGGGTTGAGGAAGTGTGGGTTAATTACCTGAGCAACGGCATGAAGTATGGCGGACAACCGCCCCGCTTAGAAGTGGGGGCGACCCCCTGCCCAAATGGTGAAAAGGCCGTGCGTTTTTGGGTGCGCGACAATGGCCCCGGCCTGACCCCCGAAGAGCAGGCCAAATTATTTGTGCCCTTTACCCAACTGAGCCAGATTTATAAGGGGGGGCACGGGCTGGGCCTGTCTATTGTGCAGCGCATAGTGGCTAAACTGGGCGGCAGCGTTGAAGTGACCAGCCAGGGTATTCCCGGCCAGGGCTGTACCTTTAGCTTTACCCTACCCCAGGCATAACCAGGTATCCCTGTTCAATCCGTTTTTTTCTTGTCCAGAAGAAAACGGATTTTTGTTTTAAACCTTGACAACGGCTGGCTTTTGTCTATACTATACAGCTACTTTTCCACTTAACTGAACCTCTTTCCATTCTCTGGAAAAATTTAACCGTCGGTGGTTATTTTTTGATGAAGGCAGGATCAACACCCTTAGCTCTTCAGCCTGATGAATTGGTTAGCCCGCCCAGGTTACGCACCGTAGAGCGGGCATTGGCCCTGCTGTTAGCCTTTTCCCGCGAACAACCTGAACTGACCCTGACCGAACTGAGCCGCAAACTCCGCCTCAGCCCCAGCACCATTCACCGGCTGCTGGGCACGCTTGAACTCTACGGCTTTGTAGAACAATCTGAGCAAAACTCCAAATACCGGCTGGGGTTGGCCCTGTTCAAACTGGGCGCCCTGGTTCAAGATCAGATGGATTTGCGCCGGCAGGCGGAACGCGCCCTGCGCCGCCTGGCCCGCCAAACCGAAGAGACAGCCTACCTGTACATTATAGATCATACCGAGGCGCTCTGCCTGGACCGGATAGAAGGCCAACATCTGGTGCGTGTTTTGGTATCAGATGTGGGGGGACGCCTGCCCTTAAATTGCGGCGCAGCCCCCCGGACGCTCCTGGCTTTTTTGCCGGATGAGGAAATTCAACACCTGCTGGCCGAGGGTAGACTGAAACCGATGACCTCCAACTCGCTGGTTCAGCCTGAGGCCATCTGGAGCGATGTGCAGCTCACCCGCGCCCGGGGTTATGTCTTTGGCGTTGGGGATGTGGTGATTGGGGTGGCCGCGGTAGGCGCACCGGTGCGGGATGCTTCGGGCCGGGTCGTCGCGGCCTTGAGCATTGCCGGCATCACCCCCCGCTTTGGAGAAGAGCGGCTGCCCGCTCTCATCGCCGCCGTACAAGAAGAAGCCAGGGCGGTTTCACTCAGCCTGGGCTGGGGAGAGGGTGTTGAGTCTATCGCTATGAAAATATCGTAGCAGAGGCATCTTTTTGCCTCTGCAGTGAAATAAAGCTATTTTTTCAGGAGTTTAACTATGACCTTAGCAAATTCCGTGGTAGACCTCAAGATTGTCGGAGGGCGAGTCGTCACCTCGACCGGCATCCAGGATGGCGTTGAAATTGCCGTGCAAGATGGCCGGATTGTTGCCCTGGGCCGCGCCGCCAGCATGCCGGCGGCCCGCCAAACTATCAATGTGCAGGGTAAATACATCCTGCCCGGCCTGGTCGACTCCGAAGCCCACCCCGGCTGTTACGTTCCTTTTGAAAAGGATATCAAAACCGAAACCTGGGAAGCAGCGGCGGTGGGGGTAACCACCTGGGGCGTCCACGCGCCCAGCACCCGTCTGGGGGCGGAGCCGTTTCAAGAATATGTCCAGCCGGAACACGTTGTCCCCTTTAGCCAGGTGCTCGATGGGGCGATTGAGATCATCAACCGCTCTTCGGCTATTGACGTTTTTCTAACCTTCATGCTGGAAACCGACGCCCAGGCCGAGGAAATCCCCCTTTATGCCGAAAAGTGGGGCGTCACCTCGCATAAACTATACCTGCAGTCCATGAAGCCAGAGCTGGATAAATATTGGGCGGGCCGGCGCGCCGGGCTGGGCCACGGTTTTGACGATGGCACAGTTTACCTGGCCATGGAGCAAACCGCCAAACTTGGCCCGCCAGGAGTAATGTGCATCCACCCCGAAAATTGGCAAATCAGCCGCATCTTTGAAAAGCGCCTCATCGCCGCCGGCCGCACCGATTTTGGGGCCTGGACCGACCGCTCGCCCGATTTTTGCGAGGCTCACCATGTACATTCGTATAGCTATCTAGCTAGGATAACCGGCTGCCCGCTGTATATCCAGCATGCCACCACCAGCCTCACCTACGAGGCTATCTTGAAGGCGCGCGGCGAGGGCCTTAAAATTTATGCCCAAACCGGCCCGGCCTGGCTCTACCTCACCCCGGAGAACGGCTGGCGCATCAACGTGCCGCTGCGCCGGCGCGACCACGTGGAGAAAATCTGGCAAGCCCTGGCCGAGGGCGTGATTGATGCGGTTGGCTCGGACCACGTTATTTCCTGGGACCCGCCGGTGCGGGAGCAGATGTATAACGAAAATATCTGGAAACTGCGCACCGGTTTCACCTCACGGGTAGGCATGCTGACCCCGGTGATGTTGAGCGAAGGGGTCAACAAGGGGCGCATCAGCCTGGAGCGCATGGTGGAAGTGTGCTGCGAGAATCCGGCCAAAATTTTTGGCCTTTACCCTAAAAAAGGCGCGCTCCAGGTGGGCGCAGACGCCGATTTGGTGGTGGTAGACCTGGATAAAGAAGTCACCGTGGACAAAAAGCATATTTTCAGCCGCTCCGGCTGGTCTATTGTAGAAGGGCACACCTTTAAGGGCTGGCCGGTGATGACCATTCTGCGCGGCCAGGTGGTGGCCGAATGGCCCGACGATGCGCCCGGCCCCCGCCTGGTCGGCCAGCCTACCGGCCGTTACCTGCCGCGCAAGCCCGGACATGCGTTGTACCCGCTGTGATGTCCGTAGGGATGAGAAGACCATAGCAACAGCACGCTTTGCGTATGCCTCGGCGGGCTACGGCAAGATGGGATGCCGCCCCACGGTAATGCTATTTACGAGGAGTCGGACAGTCCCAGCCGGGACGACGCCAGAAATGACTAACCGACCAGGCGACTAGCCGACTAACCGACCATTTTTACAGGAGAAGCAATCAATGGCTATCTGGGATGATATTTTGACCGAGCAGGACAAAATTGTGTTTCAAAACGCCGGTTGGGGCAAGCCGGGCGGATTCGGTCAGCGGCCGGCCCTGCTGGTGGTGGATGTGATTTACAACTTTGTGGGCGATGTCCCCCAACCTATCCTGGAGTCCATCAAAACCTGGCGCTACAGTTGCGGCGAGGTGGGTTGGCAGGGCGTCTATGCTTTGCAAAAGCTCCTGGCTAAATCGCGAGAAAAACATCTGCCCATTTTTTACACTACCTGGGAGCGCCGGCCCGATAAGCTGGACAACGGGGCCTGGAACCGTAAAAATTACCGGGTGGATGACCCCATTGACGTTATCGGCCACAAAGGCAACGAGATTGTGACCGAAGTGGCGCCGCGCCCGGAAGACATGACCTTTGTCAAAAAGAAGCCAAGCGCCTTTTTTGGCACGGCCCTGGTCAGCTATTTGATTGACATGAAGGTAGACACCCTCATCCTGACCGGCACCACCACCAGCGGCTGCATCCGGGCCACGGCGGTAGACGGCTTTTCTTACAACTACTATGTCATCGTGCCGGAGGAGTGTGTGTGGGACCGGGGCGAGGTGACCCACAAGAACAACCTGTTTGACATCCAGCAAAAGTACGGCGATGTGGTCAAAATGGAGGAAGTACTGAACTACCTGGATGGCTTGCCGGATGATCTCTATGCCAATATTTTGCCGTCGGCCCCTGAGCCGGCCGCTATGAATGGGAGATAGGAGCTATGCTAAAAATCCGCAAAATTGTGACCCTGGTTGACGAAACCTTCATCGAGGCCGGCCTGGCCGCCGAAAACCCGCTGCGCAAGGTAGCCATCGCAGCGGTGGTCAACAACCCTTATGCCGGTCGCTACTCCCAGGATTTGAGCGAGATCACCGGCCCCAGCGAAGAATTAGGGCGCTTGATGGGCCAACGCCTGGCAGCGGCCATGGGTGGGCCGGTGGAGAGCTACGGTAAATCGTGTATTGTGGGCTGGCGGGGCGAGCAAGAACATGCCAACGCCTTCTTGACCACCTCTTTTGCCAACCCTATTCGTGAGGCTATCGGCGGTGGGGTGGCCTGGATTTCCTCCTCCACCAAGCGCGGGGCCCTGGGGGCCAGCATTGATGTGCCCCTGGCCAACAAAGACGCGCTGTATGTCCGCTCTCATTATGATACTATCACCGTGTGCGTCCCCGATGCGCCCGAACCGGATGAGGCAGTGGTCATCATCGCTGCCGCCAATCGCGGGCGGCTCAACTTCCGCCTGGGCGGCCTGCGTTATGAGGATATCGAGGGCAAGGATGGGCTGAGGTGAGCCATGAGCAGTTTTGCCATTATCAATATCGGCCAAATCATCAGCGGCGACCTCGAAACCGGCCTCATCGAAGGCGACGGCATCCTCATTGAAAACGGCGTGTTTGCCCAAATTGGCGACCGGGCCGGCATTGACATTACCGGGGCCGACCGGGTGCTGGACGCCAAAGGCTGCGTGGTTGCGCCGGGGCTGATCGACTCCCATGTCCACACCGTTTTTGGCGATTGGACGCCCCGGCAGAACACCCTGGGCTGGATTGAGAGCTACATGCACGGCGGCGTCACCGGCATGATGTCGGCCAGCGAGGTGCATCTGCCCGGCTGGCCCAAAGACCCGGTCGGCGTCAAGGCCCTGGCTATTACCGCCCATCGGGCCTATTCGGTGTTCCGGCCGGGCGGGGTCAAGGTTTATGCCGGTTCGCTCATCTTTCAGCCCGGCCTGACCGAGGCCGATTTTATCGAGCTGGCCCAGGCCGGGGTCTGGCTGGGCAAAGTGGGCTTTGGCGATTTCAAAAAACCCACCGAGGCTGAACCGCTGGTGCGGCTGGCTCAAAAACACGGCTTTGTGGTCATGTCCCACACCGGCGGGGCCTCCATCCCCGGCAGCGCCCCCATCACCGCCGAAGATTTGCTGGTGCTGCGGCCCGACATCTCCGGCCACACCAACGGCGGCACCACCGCCCTGCCCGATGAAGGGCTGGAGCGGCTGGTGCGGGAGGCCGATTTTGCCTTACAGATTGCCCAGGCCGGCAACATTCGCTCGGCGGTGAAGCTGGTGCAACTGGCCCGTGAGCACGGCCAGCTCAAACGGGTGCTGATCTCCAGCGATACCCCCAGCGGCACCGGGGTGATGCCCATGGCTACCCTCAAATCGGTGGTGGAGATGTCAACCCTGGCCGGCCTGCCCGCGCCCCAAGCCTGGGCCTTGGCCACCGGCAACAATGCCGACGTGCTGCGCCAGAACACGGGCCGGATTGTGGTTGGCCGGGCAGCGGATTTGGTCATTATGGATGCTCCGCTGGGCTGCGCCAAAGATAACGCTCTGGCGGCTATTGAAAACGGCGACCTGCCCGGCATCTCCTGCGTGATGATTGACGGCGAAATCCGGGCCATGAAGAGCCGCAACACCCCGGCTCCCACCCGGCTGGCCGAAGTGGTTAAGCTAC
>CAZDMM010000152.1:0-11957 GCA_964505845.1 uncultured Caldilineaceae bacterium | reverse complement strand
GGGCTGGTTTGACGGCGGGGGCGGCCTGGAGCGGCTGGTGGCGCTTGGCCTGGCCGCGGCCAGGGCGGCCAAAGTGCCGGTGTCGTTCTTGTTAAATGAAGTCGCCACGCCGGAGCTGGTTCAACGGGGCATCGCAGCCGGTTTTAACGCCGTGATGCTCGATACCAGCCATTTGCCATACGAGCAAAATGTGCGCCTGACCCGGCAGGTGGTGCAGATTGCCCATGGGGCCGGGGTGGGTGTTGAAGCAGAACTGAGTCGGTTGCCAGACGCTTCGGGTGAGATGGGGGGGGCGGCCGGCCAACTGACCGACCCGGACGAAGCGGCGCGCTTTGTGGAAGAAACCGGCATTGACGCATTGGGGGTTTCGGTAGGCAATGTCCATATCCTGGCCGAAGGTGAAGCCAGCATTGACTGGCCTCGCTTGGCCGCGCTTCAAAAAGCTGTCCCTACGCCGCTGGTCATTCACGGCGGAACCGGCTTCCCCGAAAGCGGCTGCCGCCAGGCCATCGCCCTGGGGGTCGCCAAAATAAACTATGGCACAGCCTTAAAACGGGCCTTTCTGGCCGGTTTGCAAGAAGCTGTAGCAGCTTTGCCGGCGCGAGTCAACTACCACCTGGTGATGGGGTCGCGTAAAGAAGCGGATGTGTTACAACAGGCCAAGCTGCGCATGCAAGCGGAAGTTGCCCGGCGCATGCGGCTGTGGCAGCCGGCTCGGTAGGGCTATCAAAGAGGGGGGTTCCATGTCAGATGAAAGCTACAGCGTGGTGGTAGGCGGGCATATTTGCCTGGACATTATCCCAAATTTGCCGGGCAGGTTGGAAACGATGTTCGTGCCCGGCCGTCTCTCCGAAATTGGCCCGATGACTTTTTCTACCGGCGGCCCGGTTTCTAATACCGGCCTGGCCCTGCAAAAACTCGGCGTCAATACCCGGTTGATGGGCAAAGTGGGCGATGATGTGCTGGGGCAGGCCGTGAAGCAAATTGCCAACACCTTTGGCCCGCACCTGGTCGAAGGGATGATTACCGACCCGGCGATTCAAACTTCTTATACCATCATCGTCAACCCGGCCGGGGCGGACCGCATCCTATGGCATCACCCCGGCGCTAATGATACCTTCAAGGCCGGCGATGTCCGCTATGAACTGCTGGAAGGGGCGCGCCTGTTCCATTTTGGCTATCCGCCGCTCATGAAATTAATGTACCGGCAGGATGGGGCCGAGCTGGTGGAGATTTTTCGCCGGGCAAAAGCCACGGGTGTGACCACCTCGCTGGATATGGCTCTGCCAGACCCCCATTCCGCCGCCGGGCAGGCCCATTGGCCGGCTATTCTCAGCGCCGCTCTGCCTTATGTTGACATTTTTATGCCCAGCCTGGAAGAAATTGTTTACATGCTTCATCCCCACACTTACGCCGACCTGTGCCGGCAGGCCGGCAGCCTTAACTTTTTGCCCCTGGTGACGCCGGAATTTTTGTCAAAGATCGGCCAGGAGCTGCTGGCTTTGGGGGTCAAAATTGTTGGGCTGAAGCTAGGAGAGCGTGGGCTGTATCTGCGCACGGCCGGCCAGTCTGCCCTGGCGCAGTTGGGTCGAGGCCGGCCCACCGACCTGGCTGCCTGGGCCGGCCAAGAGCTGTGGGCCCCTTGCTTTAAAGTTGAGGTGGCCGGCACGGCCGGTTCCGGCGATGCAACCATTGCCGGCTTTCTGGCCGCCCTGGTGCGTGATCTGCCCCTCAAAACCGCTGCCCTTTGCGCCGTTGCGGTGGGAGCATGCAATGTTGAGGCGCCCGACACTCTGAGCGGCCTGCGGCCTTGGGCCGAAACCATGCAGCGGCTGGAGCAGGGCTGGCCGCAGGGGTCGCTCTCCCTAACCTCGCCGGGGTGGGATTTTGAAGAAAGTACGGGCCTCTGGCTCAAGGCTTAACCCATGCAGGTCATTGATAAATCCAGCCCCATGCCTTATTACGAGCAGGTGGCAGAATTACTGCGCCAGGAAATCCGGGCTAACCAGACTCCGGCAGAAGTATACCGGCTCCCCTCAGAAAATGAGATTGCCGAAAGGCACGGCATTACCCGCGCCACCGTGCGCCACGCCCTGAATGTTTTGGAACGCGAAGGTTGGATTTATCGAGAAAAAGGCAAAGGCTCTTTTGCCGCAGTGCGCCGGGTAGAGCACGAGGTGAACGCGCTGGTTTCAACCACCGAAGATATGCAGCGGCGCGGCTGGACCCTGCTGACCCAAGTCATCTCGCTCAAAGAACTGGCCGCCCCGGCTCATGTGGCCCGCGCCCTGGAAATACCGGCCAACGCCCCGGTTTATGAGCTGTGCCGGCTGCGGCTGGTCAAGGACGAGCCGCTCAGTTTACAAACCACCTTTATCCCGGTTCAGCTTTGCCCGCACCTGGACCAAAACGACCTGACCCAATCCCTTTATTATCTCTATGAAAACCGGTATAGCTTGCGCCTGTGGACCGGCCAGGAAACCTTGCGGGCGCGCTGCGTAACCAGCCTGGAAGCGGAACTGCTGGAAGTGCCGGAACACACGGCCGTAATGGCCATGGAGCGGGTTAGCTATGCCGCCACCGGCGTCGCCGTTGAGTATCTGGAAGCGGTCTGGCGGGGAGACCGTTACGATTTCAAAGTAACCCTGGCCCGGCCACGAGGGTAGAGAACCGGGATACTGCCCCTAAAGGAGTCCGTCCAGGATTTTTGGAGGCCCTCACAGCCAGCCCGAAAAGCTTCCCGGTGGCTCGATTCTGAGCAAAACCGGCTATTAACTTCAGAGATTGTCTCTCAAAACCAGCCTCCGGGAAGCTAAAACACCGGCTTTGCAGGCAGTTTCTAAAGATTTTTGAAACTTACAGGAAAGGAACAACTCATGACCCACTCTCCTGCGCCGCTGCTAAAACTGTATCACACCATGCTGACCATCCGGCGCTTTGAAGAAAGGTGCAATTATCTTTATATGCAGGGGCGGATTCCTTCGACGCTCCACCTTTATATAGGCCAGGAAGCGGTGGCCGCGGGCGTTTGCGCCCACCTGCGGACGGACGATTACCTCCTCAGCACGCACCGGCCCCACGGCCACGCCATTGCCAAAGGCGTGTCGCTCCGCTCTATGATGGCCGAATTATACGCCAAAGCGACCGGCTGCTGCCAGGGCAAAGGCGGCTCGATGCACGTGGGCGATATCAAGGTAGGCATGGTTCCGGCTATTGCCATTGTGGGCGGGAATATCCCCATTGCCGCCGGCATGGCCCTGGCCGCCAAACGTTTGAACAACGGCCGGGTGGCCGTCTCATTTTTTGGCGAGGGCGGCGCAAATGAAGGGGCATTTCACGAGGGCTTGAATATGGCCGCCCTGTGGAATCTGCCGGTGGTATACATTTGCGAGAACAACCTCTATGCCGCCTCAACCCCGGTGGCAACCGCCTTTAAAATTGAAAATGTGGCCGACCGGGCCGCCGCTTACGGCATGCCCGGCCTCATTGTGGACGGCAACGACGTGGAAGCAGTTTACCAGGCGGCCGGCGAAGCCATCGCTCGCGCCCGCCAGGGCAAGGGGCCAACCCTGCTGGAGTGTAAAACCTACCGCCTGTGCGGTCATTCTCGCAGCGACCCCCGCACCTACCGCACCAGGGAAGAAGAGGCCCTGTGGGAGGCCAAAGACCCCCTCACCCGCCTGGCCCAACGGCTGCAAGACAGCGGGCTGGCCGCCGCCGAGAGCCTGGCCCAGATTGAGCAAAGCGTCACAGCCGAGATTGACGAGGCCGTGGCGTTTGCCGAAGCCAGCCCGGCCCCCGCGCCTGAGGATACCTTGAAGCACGTTTTCTATGAAGGAGCTGTCACATGGCCGAGATGAGTATTGCCGAAGCCCTGCGCCAGGGCATCCGCGAAGAAATGGAGCGCGACCCTCGTGTTTTTTGCCTGGGCGAGGATATCGGCGTTCCCGGTGGTTTTGGCGGGGCTTTTACCGTTACCCTGGGGCTGTCGGACCAGTTTGGGCGTGAGCGCATCCTCGATACCCCGATTTCGGAGCTGGGCTTTGTGGGGGTTGCCGTTGGCGCGGCAATGGCCGGCTTGATTCCCATCGTGGATGTGCAGTACGGCGATTTCCTCTTCCTGGCTATGGATCAACTGGCCAACCAGGCCGCCAAGATGTGTTACATGTCGGGCGGCGCGGTTAGCGTGCCGCTGGTGATGCGCGCGCCGGTGGGAGCCACCAGCCGGGGGTCGCAGCACGCCCAAAGCCTGGAAGCCTTTTTTTGCCATATCCCCGGCCTCAAGGTGCTTGCCCCGGCCACGGCTTACGACGCCAAGGGGCTGCTCAAAAGCGCCGTCCGCGACGAGAACCCGGTGATTATCTTTGAGCACAAGCTGCTCTATGGCAGCAAGGGCGCCCGGAGCGAGCGTGGGGCGCTGAGCGCCGCGGGCGAAGTGCCGGACGGAGATTATGTGGTGCCCATCGGCCAGGGTATCATCCGGCGCGAGGGCAAAGATGTGACCATCGTCGGCAAGCTACTGACGGTTTACCGGGCGCTGGCCGCCGCCGAACAGCTTGCCCGCGAAGGCATCGAAGCGGAGGTAATTGATCCCCGCACGCTGGCGCCGCTGGATAAAGAATTGATCTTGAACTCGGTCCGCAAAACGGGCCGCCTGGTAATTGTTGAGGAGGACAACCTGACCGGCGGCTGGGCCGGTGAAATCGCCGCGATAGTGGCCGAAGAGGCTTTCTTCTGGCTCGACGCGCCGGTCAAGCGGGTGTCGGCCCCCGACACGCCCCCACCTTTTGCCCCGGTCATGGAGCAGGAATTTTACGTGCCTACGGTTGAACGAGTCGTCCTGGCAGTCAAATCTTTGTTTGGCCGGAGGGTCTGAAATCGTCATGGAAACTCAAGTGTTAGTGCCACCCCTGGGGCAAACGGTTGATGTGATGACTCTGGCCGCCTGGTACAAGAGCGAAGGCGAGACGGTCAAGCAAGGCGAGATGTTGTTTGCCCTTGAAACGGACAAGTCTACCCTCGACGTGGAAGCGCCCGCCTCCGGTGTGCTTTGCCAGGTGACGGCCCGGCCGGGTGACGAGGTTCAGGCCCTCAGCGCCATTGCGCTCATCCGGCCGGCCGCCGCAGCCCTGCCGGGGCAGCCGGCGTCCGGTGAGACCACCGCCATAAGTTTAGCAGACCCAGACCGCCTCGGCGGCCAACCTCAGCTTGTGGCCCCGCGGCCCGCGCGGCTCTTCATCTCGCCCCGGGCCCGGCGGCTGGCCGAGACCCATAACGTGCCCCTGGCAGAACTCACCGCCACCGGCCCGGAAGGCGCCATCATCGAACGGGATGTGCAAAGTTACCTGGAGCGGCAGCCGGCGCCGGAAGCAGAATTTGAGCTGATCCCCCTGAGCAGCGCCCGCGCCGTCATTGCCCAACGCATGCTTGAAAGCGCTGCGGCCTCGGCGCAAGTAACCTTAACCGCCGAAGCCGACGCTACCCGCCTGGTCGAACTGCGCCAACAGTTACGCGAAAACGGGGTGGCCGTGTCGTACAACGATCTGTTTATCTTTATCCTGGGTCTGGCCCTGCGCGACCACCCGCAGCTTAACGCCTCGCTGGATATGGGCCAAAACGCGGTCAAACGCTGGCGCGAGGTTCACATCGGCCTGGCGGTTGACACCGAGCGAGGGCTGCTGGTCCCGGTAGTACGCCACGTTGCAAGCAAGGGCCTGCGGCAGTTGGCGGCCGAAACCCAGGCCCTCATTGCCCGCGCCCAGGCCGGGCAGTGTACTCCGGATGAACTGCGCGGCGGCACCTTCACCCTGACCAATCTGGGTATGTTCGGCATTGATGCCTTTACCCCCCTGCTGAATCTGCCGGAGTGCGCCATTCTGGGCGTGGGCCGGATCAAAACCCGGCCGGTCATGCTGGCCGGCGCGGTGGTCGGGCGGCAGATGGTCTGGTTGAGTTTGACCTTTGATCACCGCCTGGTAGACGGCGGCCCGGCCGCCCGTTTCTTGCAGCGGGTGGTGCATCTGGTTGAACACCCGGCTTTGCTGCTGGCATAACTATGTAAATCACCACAGCCAATAACGAGCCGTAGACATGGTCAGCAGCGCGACCGCCAGCAGGCCAAAGTCTACTCGCCCAATCAGGGTCATCTCCCGCCCCAGCTGTTGCAGTTCGGTGGCCTGGGCCGGGGTTGGCGCGCCGCCCGCCGCCCCAATTTCTTGTCCCAGCGCACCCAAGCGCTCGGCTCGGGGCTTGAGCATGAGCAGGCCAATAAAGTAGACCACGATTGCAACCACCGCGCCGCTGGTGTACCCCAGCCCCGGCCCGGAGATTATCCAGGCCAGGCTCAATCCCCCAGAACTGTGCCAGTACAACAAGCCCCCTGCCAAAACAGTCAGCAGGCTGCACACCCCCATAAAAACCGGGTAGCGCCGGTGCGAGATAAGGTATTGCATAAATGGCCCACTGCCAGGGGCAGTGGCTTTGGCCGCCGGCTCCAAAAATAGGGTATAGATAATAGCTCCACCTACCCAACACACCCCGGCCCCAATGTGGATAATACGCAACACAATTAAATAGATTAAAAAAGCGCTCATGGTTAATCTCCTGAAATTTGAAATTTAGACAAGGTTTAGATGCAGCAGTAGAATTTGTGCTTGACAACTCCCTTAACTTGCCCTGATTAAACCACAGCGCCGCTTTTATTTGGGGTCACTGACCGCCCCAGGGCTGACCCAAAAGCAATACAAAAGTGATACAAGCCCATAAAATTGAGACTATGTGTTAGAATATGATATAATGAGAGCCAGTGAGGTAGCTATGGACTCTGAAGTTTCCTTTGGAGCCTGGGTGTCTCGCCGGCGCAAGATGCTTGATCTTACCCAGGCCGAGGTGGCCCACTGCGCTGGCTGTTCGGTGCCGGGCCTGCGCAAAATCGAGGCCGACGAGCGGCGGCCTTCCCGGCAACTGGCCGAGCGGCTGGCCGGTTGTCTGCAAATTCCGCCCGACCAGCACCCCCTCTTTTTGCAGGCGGCTCGCGGAGAGCGCCGGGTAGAACACCTGGGGACAGCCTGGCCGGAGTCATCAGACCGGATCAAACCCGGTTCGGCTCACCCTACATCAAACCTGCCTCTCCCACTCACACCCTTGCTGGGCCGGGAAGCCGAACTGGCCATCCTGGCCCGGCTGCTGCACGATCCCCAGTACCGCTTGCTTACCCTGGTGGGGCCGGGCGGCATCGGCAAAACGCGCCTGGCCCTGGCCGCCGCCTTAGCCCAGCAGGCCCAGTTCCACAACGGCGTCTACTTTGTGCCGCTCGCTTCCCTCACCTCGGCCCAATTTATTGTCCCGGCTATAGCCGATGCCCTGGGCTTTGCCTTTTCCGGCCCGGTCGAGCCTAAGACCCAGCTTCTCAATTATCTACAGCAGAAACACCTGCTGCTGGTTTTGGATAATCTGGAACATTTGCTAGAAGCCGCCGGGCTGCTGGCAGAGTTGTTACAACACACGCCGGGTCTCAAGCTGCTGGTTACCTCTCGTGAACGGCTCAATTTGCAGGGAGAGTGGCTGTTTGACCTGCAAGGGCTGCCGTCGCCCCCACCGGACCAGGTGGAAGGGGTTGAAGCCTACAGCGCGGTGGGGCTATTTGTCCAGAGCGCCCGGCGGGTGCAGGCCGGATTTGAACTGCTGGCAGAAGACCGGCCGGCTGTGTCCCGCATCTGCCAACTGGTCGAGGGGATGCCGCTGGCCATTGAGCTGGCCGCAGCCTGGGTTCCTGTGTTGACCTGCCAGGAAATTGCCCGCGAAATTGAATGCAATCTGGATTTTCTGACCAATACCACCCGTAATGTACCGGGACGACACTATAGCTTGCGGGCCACCTTTGATTACTCGTGGAATTTGCTCACACCGGATGAGCGCAGCGTTCTGGGCCGGCTGGCGGTCTTTCAGGGTGGTTTTGAACGGGAAGCGGCCGAGGCGGTAGCCGGGGCCACGCTGCACTCGCTGCGGGCGCTGACCGCCAAATCGCTGCTGCGCCGCCAGAAAAGCGGGCGCTACGACTTGCACGAAGTGGTGCGCCAGTATGCCCTGGCTCACCTGGCCGATGATCCACAGGACAAAACCGCCACCTGCCAGCGGCACAGTGACTTCTATCTGGTCCTACTGCACCATCGAGAGACGGCTCTCAAAAGCGCCGGGCAGCGCCAGGCCATCCGGGAATTGACCGGTGAGCTGGACAATGTGCGGGCGGCCTGGGCCTGGGCCGTTGCGCATGAAAAGTTTGACGCAATTGGCCCGGCTTTGCGTAGTTTTGGTTGGTTGTTTGAGTTATGCGCCTGGTTACGCGAAGGTATTGAGCAGCTAGAAGCGGTAGTGCAGGCTATCCGGGCCGGGCCGGAGGGTAAAGAAGGGCTCAAAGTATTGGGACAGGCCCTCACCCAGCAAGGACTCCTCTTTTTCCGCTGGGGCCGTTTTGACCGGGCTATGGCTGTCCTGGCCGAAAGCCTGACCCTACTGCGCCGCTTCAACGATCCGGCTTTGCTGCCCGATGCCCTGGTCTACAGCGCCATCATCATGCACCTGAACGGTGACTATGACCGGGCGCAGTCCCTTCTAGCTGAGGGATTGGTCTGCGCCCAGGCGGCCGGCGACCACTGGTTTGCGGCCTATGCCCGCTTCAACCAGGGTTACATTGCCAGTTTAATGGGCCGCTACCAGGAGGGCTACCGGCACATGAGCGACAGTCTGGCCGTGTGGCGAGCTATTGGCGACCCACGTTCCATTGCTTTGGGTCTAAACTTTCTCAGTCCAACCATCATCAAATTGGGCCACTACGAGCAGGCGCAGATTTTTTTACAAGAAAGCCTGGGGCTGTGCCAGCAGGTGGGCGACCGGTGGGGTATGGGCACGGCTTATCGCCACCTGGGCTTGGTGGCGCTGGCCCGGGGTAACCTGTCCGAAGCCGAAGCTCTCCTCCAGCAAAGTTTGAATATTTTTAACGAGTTTGTTACCGGTTGGGACATCGTCCGCTCGCTAACCTGTTTGGGGCAGGTTAAAGCAGCCGCCGGAAACCTGGCCGAAGCCAGGCGTATCTTCTTGCAAACGCTGCCGATGGGGTTAGAAATCCAGGCGATTCCTTTGGCGCTGGATGCGCTGGTGGGTCTGGCCGAGCTGCAAGCCCAAACCGGCCAGGTTGACCAGGCCCTGGAGTTTTTGACCTGTGTGTTACACCATCCCGCCGGAATCCATGAAACCAGGAACCGCGCCGGGCAGTTGGTCGTACAACTGGAGGCTCGCCTGTCCCCCTGTCAGCTTGAACAGGCCCAGGCAAAGCCGCTGGAAATGATTGTGCAAGAGGCGGCGGCGCTTTAGCCGGCATAGATGCCGTAAATCCTTTTGCTCGCCGGCCCTGCCGGGTTGTGCCGGATAAGCTGTAGATTTTCCGGTAACGGTCATCGTAACGATTTTGAGATGGTTGTACCTTATACTCCAGCGTAGTGCGAATTATCAATACTTTACAAACAAACCAGGTGATTAACATGCTCTACCGCTGGCTATTGTGGTTATGTGTTGTCACGAGCATAGGTTGGGCGACAATCCCAACTGCTGCCGCCGCTCCTCCCTCTCAAACTGGCAGCCAGGCCACATCCTCAGCCGAGCCGGGCTTTACCACTTACACCACGGCCGATGGTTTACCCGACAACAAAATTTGGACGATTGTTTTTGACGCCGAGGGCCGGGCCTGGATTGGAACCTATCATGGGAGCGTCAGCACCATAGATGGGCAAAATTGGACTTCCTACCCCCTGGCCGATGAATATTATGACTCCCAGACCAGGAGCCTCCAACCGCAGCCAAACGGCCTGGCCGACGCGTATGTTCAGGCCATTCTACCCACCGCCACCGGGCAGGTCTGGTTTGGCACCGGGCGCGGCCTGAGCGTATCCGATGGCCAGCGCTGGCAGAGTTACACCTATGGGCGCGACGGTTTGGCTAGCAGCGGTATTACCGCCCTGGCGGTAGAGCCAACCGGCATCCTGTGGGCTACCCACCTGGCCGAAGGGGTCAGCCGCTTTGACGGCCAAAAGTGGACTATCTTTACCGTAAATGACGGCCTGGCCGACAATTGGGTCCATGCAGTCGCAGTAGACAAAGAAGCAAAAATCTGGTTTGGCACTAACGGCGGCGTCAGCGTTTATGATAATGAGAAGTGGGCCAGCTACACCACTGCCAATGGGTTGGTGGACAATACCGTTTTTGCCGTAGCGGTCACTCCGGATGGGCATAAATGGTTTGGAACCAGCGGCGGCCTGAGCGAGTTTGATGGTCAGCAGTGGTTGACTCACCTAGCCAGTCAGCCTATTGCAGCCCTGGCGGTTGATTCCCAGGGACGCCTGTGGGCCGTAGGAGGGAGCCGGGTGAGCCGTTTTGATGGGGCGGCCTGGACCGACTACCTGCCTGACCACTTTGCCGGGCAAGACCTGCGAGCGGTAGCGGTCAGCCCAGAGGGGCAGGTATGGGTTGGCAGTTTTGGGGCGGGATTGACCGTCTTCACCCCGCCGGCCGATTTCACAGGCGAGTGGCAGTCTGTTTATCCTGACTTTCCTTTCAGCCTGACCCTGGTCCAAACCGGCGCCCAACTTCAAGGCTGGCACTGCGGCTCCCTGCCCGATGCCTCACGCACCGACTGCCAGCCGGCCGGCAGCGCCGAATATTCGGTGGCAGGCGTGGTTCAGGGCCTAGTGGCACAGGTGCAAATTACCAGCCACTATGGCGGCGGTACAGGTCAAGCGGTGCTGACCGCTACCCACGACAGCCTGCTCTGGTCGCTAACCGAGCCTCCCGCCGGTGAGTTTTATCTACCTGAACAATCTACCCTGGTTCGCCAAACGGCGCTGGCAAAGCCGCCGCTGTGGCAGGTGCTGGCCCAGCAAGGCGATACCTTTACCCATCTGGCGGCTTCACGCGCCGGCTCGCTGTGGGCCGTCGGGCGCGACTCGCTGGTTCAATTCGATGGTCTGACCTGGCGCACTTTTCCACTGCCTGCCGCTTTGCAAGAAAAAATCAGCGGGAACTCCTCATCCCTGTCATACCCCGTCACCGACCTGGCTGCCACCGGCCAGGAGACCGTTTGGGTAGCTACCCAAGCCGACGGTCTGTACCGGTTTGCGGCGAGCCAGTGGCAGCACCTTACCGTGTCGCAGGGTTTGCCGGCTATGGCCGTTCCGCGTCTCGCGGTTGATGGACAAAATCAGCTTTGGGCAATTTTTCATGAGGGTGAGGCATATACTCTGGCCTGGGTTGAGGGGGAGACATGGCAAACGCTGGCGCTGCCGGCCACAGACATGAGGCCCAACGGCCTGGCTCCGACACCGGGCGGCCAGGTCTGGCTGTCGGTGCCGGGTAAAGCGCCTTACCTGCACAATGGTCAAAGCTGGCTTCAGCCGGCCGGTGGCTGGGCCGCCGGTTCATTTGAGTTATACCTGGCCGGCAGCCCGGCGGGAGAAATTTGGTTTGGGGGTGATAAGGGCTGGATTCGCTGGAGCGGTGATGGCTGGCAGGAACTTAAAGTTACCCTGCCGGCTCCCTTCACTTTTCCGGTAGCGGTGGATACCGCTGGCGGAGCTTGGGGAATTGTACACACCTTTTGTTACTGGTGCAAAATCCCCAATTATAATGAAAATGGGGTAGTCTATGCTACCCCAGAACAATCGTGTCGTTTTACCGCCGCAGATGGCCTGGGCGACCCCCCGCTGCAACCCACCCCTGACCCTTTTACGGTTGATCCACCCCGTCCGGATGTCGTTAAAGATATTGCGGTTGCTGCGGATGGCCGGGTTTGGTTTATTACACAGGGCAAATTAACAGTTTTTAGCCCTCAGAACCGGGTCTGCGATTACGCTCAACCTGAAAATGTGCGAACGGCCAAATAAAAAGAGTCTTCTTGGCGATGACCTACT